>JBJTWS010000320.1:0-3890 GCA_046081905.1 Synechococcus sp.
GCCAGGATCAGCTCCTGCTCCCGGGGGCTCAGCTCCACCGCTGGGCCGGAGGAACCCTCCACCACCCTGGGGTTCTGCAGCCGTTTGCGCAGGAGTGGATCGAGGCTGGTGTGGCCCCGCAACACCGTGAGCAGGGCGCGCACCAGTGCCCCTCCCCCAAGGGTGGAGCCGCTGACCATCCCCTCGACGCCGCAGCGCCAGATCCGCTCCAGACGCTCCTGGGGCACATCCGCCGCCAGGAACGCCACCGTGCGGCAACGATCCGCGCCGAGGATCCGCCGCAGTTGCTGGAGCAGTTCCTCCAGCCCTCCATCGGGGCATTCGTCATCACAGAGCAGCAGAAGTCGGTCCTGCTGCGGCAGTGGCTGGGCGAGGAATTCAGCGATGGAGGAAGCCTGCACCCGGCAGGGCTCCAGGAGCAGCGCCGAGACCGCCAGCAGCATCTGATTCCGGCTGCAGATCCCGATCGTCCAGCCCTGGGCGGCGGCTTCGATGCTGCGCAGCAGGGGGCGGATCGTGGCGCGGATGTCCTCGGAGCGCATGGCAGCGGCAGGGGAGCAGAGCAGCCCAGGAGAAGCAGATCCCCAGCCGCCCATCTGGAGGGCGGTGGGGATAGCGAAGGCTGCTGGAGTCTCCTGGCACTGGGTTGTGCGGGCCGGCGTCAGTCGACCCTTCTGCTGTAGCTCATCACCGGCCCCTTGCGCCACTGCGCTCCGCTTCCTGCCGCAGCCGGCTTAGGGCCCGCTGCTCGATCCGGTGGCACTCCGTTTCCTCCACCCCGAGGGAGCGCCGCAGCTGGGCCGGGCTGAGGGGCGGCCGGCGCAGATAGCGGCCACGGATCAGCCGCTGCTCCCGCGGTTCGAGGCACTCCAGCAGCTGGGGCAGCGCCTCCCGCACCCCGCCGGAGTTCTCCGATTCCGCTTCCGGTTCCGCGGCAGCCAGTTCCGCAGAAGCCGTGGCGGCGGCCTGCAGGGAGGCCCGCTCCAGGCGATCCCCTTCCGGCATTTCACTGTCCGGGCCGCCGCTTTCCAGCGAGCCGGTGCGGGTGAGCTCCCACTGGCGGATCAACTCCAGCAGTACCTGCTCGCGCAGCGTTCGGCCCTGCAGGGGGCACTGCTGCGCCAGCCAGGCGAGGCCCGGGCGGCGGCCTGTGGCGGCCTGGTGTTCCTGGCTGAGGCGCTGGGCCTTGAGCACCACGGCGGCCTTCTCGGCGGGGAAGCGGATGGCGCGGCCCTGGCGCTGCTGCAGCTCCGAGAAACCCCGCCGCACCCAGAAGCTGGCGTAGGTGGAGAAGCGGTAACCGCGGGCGGGGTCGAACTTCTCGGCGGCCCGCAGCAGGTTCAGCGCCGCCTCCTGGAAGGCATCGGCGGTGGCCTCATCGGCGGCGGGCAGGCTGTGGCGGTGGCGCTTCCAGGTGTGGGCCACCAGGCGGAGGTTGTGGCGCACCAGGCAGTCGCGGGCGCGCAGGGCGCTGCGGCGGATGGCGGCCGGCGCGTGGCCGGGGCCACCGGGATGGCGCTGCCAGCGCTGGATGCGCCGCGACAGCTCCAGCACCGTGCGCTCGGCCAGGGGCTGGTGGCGGCTGCAGCGGCTCAGCCAGTCGCGTACGGAGGGGGCGGTGGCGGACGAGGAGGAAGGATGGCTCAGGTGCATGCGTCCGGGGAGGGCGGAAGACCGCCGGGCAAGGGCGATCCCACGGAGTGTTCCCCGTGCACGCACGGATGCTGTTCTGCCCCCGATCGGCGAAACGATGGGGCTGCTCAGGTCCCTGGGCTGGGCACACCAGGCCCCCTGGAGTTGGGCACCGGATGCCGCAGACCTGGGGCCGCTGGTGCCCACCATCTAAATCTTCTAGAGATTCAGAAAAAAACAAACCCACACTCCGAGTCGTCGGAGGCATCGGCTGGGCGATTTCGACAGGGATGCCACCGGTAGCCTCCCGCGTCACGTCAGGAGCACGCCCTCCTGGTCTCCATGCGCTTCTACGCGGTTCGCACCGATGCGATCCAGCAGACCCACCGTGCCCTGGAACAGCTGGAGCAGCGCTGCAAGGGCTCCCGCAGACCCAGCCGGGCCCTGCGGGTGGCGCAGCTCTACGGCTACCTCCAGTGCCGCGCAGATCAGGGCGGTGCGGTGCGGCTGGCGCTGCGGGAACTGTCGACGGCTTGGCATCTGCAGCCGCGTCTGCTGCGGGAAGACCTCAACGACCTCCAGGCCCTGGGCTGGCTCCGCTACAGCAGCGGCCCTTCCGGAACGGAGGTCCAGTTGCGTGCGCCCATCGCCGCAGAAGCTCCGGCGGAAGAAGCCGCCCCGGCCGTGGCCGTGCAGCCCTCGAGTTCGGAGCGGGAGCTGCAGCCACGCGAGAGCCCGGCACCGGATCGGCTGCTGGCCCGCTTCTCGGCGGTGTACGAACAGCACCGGCCCGCCAGCTGGCCGGTCTATAGCCCTCGGGGCCGGGGCCTGAGCACCCGGCTGCGGCAGGCGATCGCCCATGCCGGTGGGGAGGAGGCCTTCTGGTCCTGCCTGGAGCGGGCTCTGGCCCAGGTGCCGGCCTTCTGGCGCAGCACCTATCCCCAGGGGCGCAGCGGCGCCCAGTGCGCGGCGGTGCTGTTCTGCGTGGACCGCCATTGCAACGGCCTCGGGGTGGAGTTCTGGCATGTGTTCCTCTGGAGCCAGGCCGGAACGGAGAACGCTTCTGCCCCTGGGATCTCAGGCGCAGGGGACGCCGACAGTGATCTCGCCCGCGCCGATCGGCTGCTGCTCTGGGATGGGCACCGCTGGCGCGGCCAGGGGGTGGAGGCGCTCAAGCTCGCAAGCGCCGAGAAGCGTCGCCTGGCGGAGCTGCTGGAAGCCCGCGGCCAGGGCATCCCCGGCACCGCGGCTGAGCAGTTCGCCGGCGCCTGAGCCATGGCCACCGCAACCCACGCGCCGGCGGTGCCGGGGGGCTTCGATCCGGCGCTGCTGGAGCGCTGCCTGGCGGAGGGCTCCCTGCTCGAGACCCCCGCGGGCCTGATGGCCGCTGCCCCGCCCGCAGCCACGCTGCCGCCGGAGTTGCTGGAGCACGAGCGCTCGCTCCTGGCGGCGGTGCTGCGCGGCCCCCACGACCAGCGGGAGCGCTGGGGGCACTTCCGCCGCGCCATCGGGCTGCGCTTCGATGAGGCGGTACCGGCGGCGCTCTGGAGCGATCCGGGCCACCGGCTGCTGGCGGCCGAGATCGACGCGATCTTCCGCGGCCGGCGCGACATCGCCGTGCTCCACGCCGCCGCCCTGCGGGAAGACCTGCAGCAGCGGGCTTTGGCGGGACGCTTCCGCGGCAGCCTGCAGCAGATCGAAACCACCCTCGCCGAAGTGCTGGCCTGGGGGGAGGCCTGCAGCGGCCTGGATTTCACCCTCGCCTGCCAGCTGTTCCAGGGCGCCAAGGCGCGGGAACTCTTCTATCCGGGGTTGCGCCGTCTGCTGGAGCGCGAGCACAGCGAGGGCGGCATCGACGCCGAACTGGAGCACTGCCGCCAGCTGCTGCAGGAGGCCACGGCGATCACCGCCGGCCGCTTCCGCCGCAGCCTGCAGCTCTGCAGCGCCGCTGACGCCGCCAGGGAGAGCATCGCCTCGGCGTCGCTGCCAGCGGAGCAGCGGCCCCAGCCGGTCTCGACCGGAATCCCCTCGCTGGATCTGGACATGCGCGGCGGCATCCTGCCCGGCGCGGGCGAGAGCACCTGGGTCCTGGCGGCCCGCTCGGGCGTGGGCAAGACCACCGTGGCGATCGCGGCGGCGATGGGGTTGGCGCTGAATGGCGCCTCGGTGCTGGTGCTCTCCTGCGAGCTCAGCCGCCGGGCGATCGGGGCGCGGCTGCTGGCCCACTACTGCCGCCGGGCGGCGGGGCGCTACAGCCC
>JBJTWS010000321.1:0-5841 GCA_046081905.1 Synechococcus sp.
GAAAGTCTGATCCGCCACTCCAGTAACCGCTATCTCACCACGGTGCGCATCGCCTACCGGGCCAAGCAGCGCCGCTTCGATGACTTTGATGGCCTGCTCGAGGATTCGATGGTGAAGCCCGTGCAGCGGGCCATCATCGAGCTCAGCGACGAGCAGGATCAGCCGGCCCTGCTGCCCGGCTGAGGCCGGCGGCCATGCGCGTCGAGGACGCCCAGGGGTGGCGGCTGGCCCTCGAGCCTGCCCGCCACCCCTTTGTCGTGCTGGTGGGGGGGGCGGACTGGGCCACCGAGCTGCGGGCGGCCGAAGCCCTGGCCCTGCTGGAGGGGATCGTTGCCCTCACCCGCCAGCACGGGGAGCTGGTGGATCAGCTGATGGCCGAGGAGGCGATCACCCTGGAGTGGGAGCGCGGGCCGCTCTGGGTCTCCCTGGAGGGCGATCGTTCCGGCTGGGACCTGCGCTTTGTGCTCACCCCCGCCGATGGCCAGCGGGGGCTGGAGGGCTCCTGGCCCCCGGGCATCGCCGCAGCCCTGGCGGCGGCCGTGGTGCCCCTGGTGGAACCGCTGCGGGTGCTCACCGCCGGCGATGCCGGGACCGGGGATTTTTCTCGCCACTGATCAGACCATCTGATCGGTTCGGCCCTCCCCCGCCATTCCGCAGCGGCGCCGCTCCTTTCCCGCGGTTTTCCCCAGGGCGGGAGCTTCGGGCCCCCTGGGGGCCTGAACCTGAGGAAAAGCGAGCCTCCCCCGGTTTTGCCCTTGACGGAGCTCCCGGGGCGGCGCGGTGCGCTCCGCCATCGCCGGCTCCTCCCCGTAACCCCTTGCCGCAGCTTGGGTCTCGTGGTGAGAGTTCCGGCTCTTGCCCTGGGAGGGGGGATTTGACGGGTGCCCCGGGATGTGGGGAACTGGACTCCATCTCCAGAGAGGTCGAAGCGATGCGCGAGGCGATGCGGGTTCCGGCAGGGGGCGAGGGCAGGCAGGAGGAGGCCAGCGGCACAGTGAGCCTGCGGGCGGAGGTGCCCGAGCCCCTGCTCACGGCGATGCGGGGGTTCATCGAGCGGCATCCCCAGTGGGACCAGTACCGCCTCTTCCAGGCGGCCCTGGCCGGCTTCCTGGTGCAGAACGGGGTGCAGAGCCGCGCCGTGACCCGCTGCTACCTGGCCAACCTGTTCCCCGGGCAGAACCGCTTCAGCGAGCCGCCCCAGGCTCCCCAGCCCCGGGGTGTTCGCTACGTCCGCTCCTTCTGAGCACCGTCCTCAACTCTCCAGGAGCTGCAGCAGCCGCGCCGCGCTGGCCTCCGGCACCGGCAGGATCGAGAGGCGGTTCCCCCGCTTCACCACCCCCAGCTCCTCGGGGCTGAATTCCTGGCGCAGCGCGTCCAGGGTGAGCATCTGCGGGTAGGTGGTGAGATAGCCGAGCCGGGCACAGTCCCAGCGGGGCGCCTCCGGCTTGCTGGCGGGGTCGTGGTACCTCGAGGCCGGATCGAACTGGCTGGGGTCGGTGAGGCCGGTTTCAAGCACCTCCATCAGCCCCACGATGCCGGGGGGCTTGGCATTGGAGTGATAAAAGAAGGCCCGATCCCCCACGGTCATGCTGCGCATGAAGTTGCGGGCCTGGTAGTTGCGGATCCCGTCCCACAGGGTGCTCCCCTCCTGGCGGAGGTGCTCGATCCCGTACACGTCGGGCTCGCTCTTCATCAACCAGTAGGCCATGGCCGCCGGAGGCCGCGGCGCGGCCGCGGAACGGAACTGCAGCGGATCATGGCGTGCGATCGCGCCCGCAGTGCCGGACCACCTCAGAGCTCCGCCACGCACTGGCGGAAGTGGTCGCCGCGCACCTCGAAGTTGGGGTACTGATCGAAGCTGGCGCAGGCCGGCGAGAGCAGCACCCCGCGGCAGTGCCCCCGCTCGGCCAGCTCCGCCGCCAGGGGCACCGCCTCCGCCAGCCCCTCGCGATCGTGGATCTCGCCGCTGTACCCCGCCCCCTCCAGCAGCCCGCGGAACGCGGCCCGCGCGGCGCCGTAGAGCACCAAGGCGAAGGCCTGGCGCTGCAGCTCCCGCAGCCAGCCGCCGGCCTCGCCGATCTTGGCCTGGCCGCCGGCCAGCACCACCAGGGGACCCTCCAGGGCCCGCAGCCCCACCTCGGCGGCGTCGTAGTTGGTGGCCTTGCTGTCGTTGTAGTAGGTCACCCCCGAGCGCTCCCGCACCCGCTCAAGGCGGTGGGGAACCCCTGGGAACCGCCGGAAGGCGGCCTCCATCACGGCCGGCTCCAGCCCCAGCTCCTGCCCCACAGCCGCGGCCAGCAGAAGGTTCTGGCGGTTGTGGGCTCCCGGCATGGCCAGGCAATCGGCAGGGAAGATCCGCCCGGAGGGCCCCTCCACCCAGCCCTCCTCCACCCAGAGCTGCGGCTCCAGGCCGGCGGGCAGGGCGCTGCGGGGGCCGGCCGTGACCCAGGTGGCCTGCTCCCAGGTGGGGGCCTGCCGCCGCAGGTCGGGGTCGTCGGCGTTCAGCAGGCGCACCGCGCTGCGCTCCAGCAGGCTGCGCTTGATGCGGCGGTAGTTCTCGAGCGTGCCGTGGCGCTCCAGGTGATCCGGCGTGAGGGTGGTCCAGAGGCCGATGCGGGGGGCCAGTTCCGGCGCCGCCTCGATCTGGTAGCTGCTCAGTTCCACCACCAGCCAGTCGGGCCGGGGGCCCGCGGCGCTGCAGCGCTCCAGGGCCAGCTCGGCCGCCGAGAAGCCCACGTTGCCGCACTGGGGGGCATCGAGGCCGGCGTGCTGCAGCAGGTGATGCACCAGGTGGGTCACCGTGGTCTTGCCGTTGGTGCCGGTGATGCCGATCCAGGGGATGCCGGCGGTGGCCTCCCAGGCCGGCACCATCTCGCCCTGCACCGGGATGCCGGAGCGGCGGAGGTGCTCCAGGGTGGGGTGGTCCCAGCGAATCCCGGGGCTCACGATCACCCGCTGTGGCGGTGTGTCCAGCGCCGCGAGGGTTTCGGGGGTGAGGGGGGCCTCCAGCCGCACGGCGATGCCGTCGGCCTCCAGGCTGCGGGCCTGCTCCTGCAGGGCTTCACCGCCGCCGCTCTCCAGCACCAACACGGCATCGCCGCGGCTGCGGAGCAGCCGGGCGGCCCCCACCCCGGATCGCCCCAGACCGACCACCACGGTGAGGGAACGGTTCGCGGCTGGCATCAAAGGAAGGAAGGGGAAATGGGCGATACTGGAATCGAACCAGTGACTCCTACCGTGTCAAGGTAGTGCTCTACCTCTGAGCTAATCGCCCGCCGTTGTGGTGACTTCTGCGGAGAGCAACGGATAGCCGAGGCAACCGCAATTTCCCGTTGGGCGGGGAAGTGGCACCGCTGGATGACCTCTCCAGCCGAAGTAACTTAGCAGCCGGCCGCGGCGCCGCCAGCCTCCCCGCCCCCGCTCAGCGCCGCCGGAGCTCGATCCGCAGCCGTCCCCGCTTGGTGGGGGCCACGGCCACCACCTCGAGCTCTCCCCGCCCCTGCCAGCGCACCCGCTCCCCCGCGGCCAGTTCCCGGCTGGGGCTCTGGACCGGCTGCCAGTCGACCCGGAGCTCCCCCTGGCGGATGGCGGCGGCCATGCGGTTGCGGGAAACGCCGAAGCCCGCCGAGGCCACCGCGTCGAGCCGCAGGGAGGCCTCCACCACCGTGAGCTGGCGCGGCTGGCGGCTCGCCGGCAGCTGCAGCTCCTCCAGCGGCCGCCGCTCGAAGGTCACCGGCACGGTGCGCACCTGGCCGGCCTGCCCGTGCAGCCGCTCGGCCGCCGCGCCGAGTACCACCGCCTGGCCGCCGCGGTCGCCCCGCAACCAGAGATCACCCCGCTCCCCCTCCGCCACGCCCGCCTCCGCCAGGCCGCTGGCCAGGTCTTCGCGGGAGGCGGGATCGAAGAGAAAATTGCCGCTGATCTCCAGGCCCCAGAGATCCGCTTCCAGGGACTCCCGCGGCAGGGGCGCCTCGCTTCGCTGCAGCAGCAGGCGCTGCCGTTCGGCGCCCGGGAAGCCACCCCAGCTCTGCAGATCGAGCTCCGCCAGGGTGCCCAGCCGGCCGCTGGCCTCCTCGAGCACCTCCGGCGGCAGCAGCGCCGTCCACACCGGCTCCCAGGTGCGCAGCGCCTGCTCGGCCGCGTCCACCACCGAAGCCAGGAGCTGTGGATGGCGGCTGCCCTCCAGCAGGGCCTTGCGGGGGACCATAGCTCAGCTCACTCCCAACTGGATCACCGCCAGGGGCCGTGCCTGCTGCACCACGCTCCAGGGGAGCTCCTGGGTTCCGCCGGTTTCGGCCAGCAGCAGCCAGTTCCCCTCCTCCACCCGGTTGCGCAGGGTGCGGAGGCGATCGTCGTCCTCGGAGGCCACGCTGGCGGCGGCGGCGAAGCTCCCCATCCAGCCGGAGCCCAGTCCCAGCAGACCGCCGATCAGATGGTTCCCCCAGGGCCCAGCGAAGGCGAAGGTGTCGAGGTCGGCCACGAAGGTGAAGGTGAAGCCGGCGAAGAAGCCGAAGGGGATCAGCCAGCGGGCCATGCCGCGCTGGCGCTTGCGCCGGGTGGAGCCGGGGTCGAGCCGCTCCACCTCCGAGAGGGGCGCCTCCCCTTCCCCGATCGCCAGCAGCTGCAGGGGCGCGGGCTGCAGGGCCGCCAGCCGATCGCGCAGCTGATGCAGGCGTCGCCGGTCCGCCAGCACGATCACGCAGGTGCTCACGCTCACTCTCCCCGCCGCGGCCTGCGGCGCAATACCAGGGCGATTCTCCCTGCTCACTACACTGCACCCCCGGCCACCGCACGCGCTTACGCCTCCGCGGGCCTCCCTACCGATACGCCGGGTGATGACAAAGGTTCTGGTTTCCGATCCCATCGATCAGACGGGGATCGACATCCTCTCCCAGGTGGCCCAGGTGGATGTGCGCACCGGCCTGCCGCCGGAGGAGCTCAAGGCGATCATCGGCGACTACGGCGCCCTGATGATCCGCTCGGGCACCACCGTGACCGCCGACATCATCGAGGCCGCCGCCAAGCTGCGGATCATCGGCCGTGCCGGTGTGGGCGTCGACAACGTCGATGTGCCGGCCGCCACCAAGCGCGGCGTGCTGGTGGTGAACTCGCCGGAGGGGAACACCATCGCCGCCGCCGAGCACGCCCTGGCGCTGATGCTCTCCCTCTCGCGCCATGTGCCCCACGCCCATGCCAGCACCATGGCGGGCGGCTGGGACCGCAAGACCTACGTGGGCAACGAGCTCTACAAGAAGAAGCTCGGCGTGGTGGGCCTCGGCAAGATCGGCTCCCACGTAGCCCGGGTCGCCAAGGCCATGGGCATGGAACTGCTGGCCTACGACCCGTTCGTGTCCGCCGAGCGGGCCCAGCAGATGCAGGTGAAGCTGCTGCCCCTGGCCGATCTCTTCGCCCAGGCGGATTACGTGACCCTGCACCTGCCCCGCACCCCGGACACCGAGAACCTGGTGAACGCGGAGCTGCTGCGCACGATGAAGCCCACCGCCCGCCTGGTGAACTGCGCCCGCGGCGGCATCGTGGAGGAGGCCGCCCTGGCGGAGGCGGTGGAGGCCGGCGTGATCGCCGGTGCCGCCCTCGACGTGTACGCCAAGGAGCCGCTGGTGGCCGATTCGCCGCTGCGCAGCGTGAATGAGCGGCTGATCCTCACGCCCCACCTCGGGGCCAGCACCGAGGAGGCCCAGGAGAATGTGGCCATCGATGTGGCCGAGCAGATCCGCGACGTGCTGCTGGGCCTGCCCGCCCGCAGGGCCGTGAACATCCCCGGTCTCAACGCCGAGGTGATGGAGCAGCTCAAGCCCCACCTGCAGCTGGCCGAGACCCTCG
>JBJTWS010000322.1:0-8747 GCA_046081905.1 Synechococcus sp.
ATCGGATCACCGCCGTGGGCAAGGAGGAGTTCGTGCCGCTGATGCAGCAGCTCTACAGCCAGCCGGTGCGCGAAGACCTGATCCGCCGCCGCATCGCCGAGATCAAGGAGAGGGGCGGGATCGCAGCGGTGAGCGCCACGCCGGTGGCGGCCCTGCGCTTCGGCCAGGCCATCGCAGAAGCGGGCGCCGATCTCTTCTTCGTTCAGGCCACGGTGGTGAGCACCGAGCACATCGGCCCCCAGGGTCAGGAGTCCCTCGACCTGGAGGCGCTCTGCCGGACCATGGGCGTGCCGGTGGTGATCGGCAACTGCGTCACCTACGAGGTGGCCCTGCAGCTGATGCGTGCCGGCGCTGCCGGCGTGATGGTGGGCATCGGCCCGGGCGCCGCCTGCACCTCGCGGGGCGTGCTGGGCATCGGCATCCCCCAGGCCACCGCCGTGGCCGACTGCGCCGCTGCGCGTGACGACCACTTCGCCGAGACCGGAACCTATGTGCCGATCGTGGCCGACGGCGGCATCGTCACCGGTGGCGACATCTGCAAGTGCCTGGCCTGCGGCGCCGATGCCGTGATGATCGGTTCGCCGATCGCCCGGGCCGCCGAAGCTCCCGGCCGTGGCTTCCACTGGGGCATGGCCACCCCCAGCCCGGTGCTGCCCCGCGGCACCCGCATCAAGGTGGGCACCACCGGCACTCTGGAGAAGATCCTGCGGGGGCCTGCAGGCCTCGACGACGGCACCCAGAACCTGCTGGGCTGCATCCGCACCTCGATGGGCACCCTCGGCGCCCGCACCCTCAAGGAGATGCAGCAGGTGGAGGTGGTGGTGGCCCCCTCGCTGCTCACCGAAGGCAAGGTCTATCAGAAGGCCCAGCAACTGGGGATGGGGAAGTGATCCCCGTCCCGTCGCAGGACGGGACTCACGCCAGGCAGCGGAGAGACGGGCGGTAATCTCTGGGTGTGGGGGCTTCGGCTCGCACACTCCTCACACCCACCGGCCCGGCGAGCCCGGGCTTTTTCTCTTCTCGGTTCGCGGGATCCGTCTTCGCGCAGGTTCCCAGGTGCAGGCCCCTCGCCAGGCACGCGCACGAGCAGGTCCGCCCCTGCCGGCGCCCCCGCGGAATCCACAGGTCGAATCCCCAGAGGAACCCCCAGTGGGATCCACAACGGCATGCAACGTTCACCGCAACCTTGGGGCCGTGGGCTGGGGGAGCCAGACGGGCCATTGCTAGATTCGTCACACTCAGACCCCAGCCAGGATGTCCAGCGCTGCCGCCGTCACCGACGCCTCCTTCGAGCAGGACGTGCTCAAGAGCGACGTGCCCGTGCTGGTGGATTTCTGGGCTCCCTGGTGCGGCCCCTGCCGCATGGTGGCCCCGATCGTGGATGAGATCGCCAAGGAATTCGAGGGCAAGATCAAGGTGTTCAAACTGAACACCGACGAGAACCCCAACGTGGCGAGCCAGTACGGCATCCGCAGCATTCCCACCCTGATGGTGTTCAAGGGCGGCCAGAAGGTGGATACGGTCGTGGGCGCCGTACCCAAGACCACCCTCTCCGGAACGATCTCGAAGTACCTCTGACTCCTCCCGCCTCCCCCCTCGACGTCTACGGCCAAAGCCCCCTGCAGGTGCTGGGCAACCTGCTCCCGGGGCACCCCCAGCGTCGGCAGATCGAGCGCACCCTCGTCACCCTGCTGGAGATCGCCCGCAGCAGCAACGACTCCAATGAATGGCGCCTCATCAGTGGCGCCCTGGAGGACATCCGCGATGGGTTGGCGGTGTTCCAGCCGCACCGTCTCACCCGCAAGGTGACCGTGTTCGGCTCGGCCCGCACCGGGGAGCACGAACCCACCTATCAACTGGCCGTGAGCCTGGCCGAGTCGGCCGTGGCCCAGGGCTTCGAAGTGATGACCGGGGCCGGGGGCGGCGTGATGGAGGCCGCCAACCAGGGGGCCGGCTGTGAGAACAGCATCGGCCTGAATGTGGATCTGCCCTTCGAGCAGCGGGCGAACCGCTACGTGAGCGGATGCGGCGGACGATTGCTGCACTTCCGTTACTTCTTCACCCGCAAGCTCTTCTTCCTCCGGGAGAGCGATGCCCTGGTGGTGATGCCCGGTGGCTTCGGCACCTTCGATGAGCTGTTCGAATCCCTCACCCTGATCCAGACGGGCCGCACCCCGCCGATCCCTCTGGTGCTGCTCGCCCCGGTGGGTGATCCCTTCTGGGAGGTGTGGCAGGCAGGCATCCAGCAGAGCCTGGTGGAACGGGGCCTGATTTCCCCGGAGGATCCTTCGATCGTGCAGGAGGCCCGCAGCGCCGAAGAGGCGATGCAGCACATCTGCCGCTTCTATCGCGTGTATCACGCCTCGAACATCATGGAGGATCGCATCGAACTGCTCCTCCACGTGCCGGTACCCGCCAGCCTGCTGCCGCAGCTCAACCAGGACTTTGAATCCCTGGTGCAGGAGGGCACGATCAACGCCGGCGAAGCCTGTGATGAGAACGGCATCCTGCTGCCCTGTCTACGCTTCCAGCTCGACCGGCGCCGCATCGGTCAGCTCTATCAACTGATCGATCGCCTCAACACCCTCGATCTGGCCCCCTGTCCGGCGCTGGAGCAACCGGGCCAGCGGCTGGGGGTGGCGGCATGAGCCGGATCGGTCTGCTGGATTACGGCATGGGCAACCTCCATTCCGTGCAGCGCGGCTTCGAGCGGCTGGGCGCCACGGTGCTGCCGATGGCGCGGCCCGAATCGATCGAGCCGGCCGGCCTCGACGCGCTGGTGCTCCCTGGGGTGGGGGCCTTCGATCCCGCCATGGAGACCCTGGAGCAGAGCGGCCTGATCCCGGCGATCCGCCAGTGGTGCGGGGCCGGGAGGCCCCTGCTGGGCATCTGCCTCGGTCTCCAGCTCCTGTTCGAGGGCAGCGAGGAAGGCCAGCGGCCCGGCCTGGGGCTGCTGCGGGGCCAGGTGCGGGCCCTGCCGCGGCTGCCAGGCCATCCGATTCCCCACATGGGCTGGGCGCCGCTGCTACCGGCGCAGCCCAGCCCCCTGCTGCCGGCCGGACTCCCCAGCCAGTGGGTCTATTTCGTGCACTCCTTCGCCGCAGAGCCCAGCGAGGCCGGCTGCGTCACGGCGCAGGTGGATTTCGGCGGGGTAGCCGCCACGGCGGCCGTGTGGCAAGAGCCGATCGCCGCCTGCCAGTTCCACCCGGAGAAATCGGGGCCGGTGGGGGAGGCGATGCTGGGCCGCTGGCTCACCTGGCTGGCCCAGCGGCAGCCCTGAGGGGGCGGGCCATGGTGCTGCGCCTCAGCGGTGGCCGCCGCCTGCTCAGTCCGGAGGGGAGCGGTGCCCGTCCCACGCCCTCGCGGGTGCGGCTGGCAGTGATGAATCTGCTGGCGGCGGAGCTGCCAGGCTGCCGCTGGCTCGATCTGTTCAGCGGCAGCGGCGTGATGGCCTGTGAAGCGCTGCAGCGGGGGGCCGGGCGGGTGGTGGCGGTGGAGCGGGATCGGCGCCACCTGGCGGTGGTCCGCCGCAACCTGGAGGCCGTGGCCGGGCATGCCCCCGAGAACCGCTGGCCGCCGGCGGGAACTTGGAAGGAGACCAACCATGGGGAGCCGCGGCTGTGGGTCGTGGGGGCCGATGCGATCACCTGGCTGGCGAGACCAGGCCATGCCCGGGCCTTCGACCTCATCTATGCCGACCCTCCCTACCGGGCCGGGCTCTACGGACCCATGGCCGAGGCGATCCGCTCGGGGGGTTGGCTGGCACCCGGGGGAACCCTGGTGTGGGAGTGCGCTTCGGACGCCCTGCCCGGGCTGCCCGGAGGGTGGAGCTGCCGCGATCAACGCCGCTACGGCAGCTCCACGATTCAACTGCTGGAGTCAGCTGCTGAAGGCTGATTCAGCCGCCCAAGGCGCTGCCGCGGCGGTACTGGTTCCAGGCGGCCACGAAGAGGCCCACCAGGGTCACGGGAATCAGACCGAGCACGATGCCGCAGAGCAGGGGTTCGATCATGGGGAAACGCCGTGGGGGGAAAGCACGGCACAATTCTTCCACGCCCCGGTCGGCTCCGCGTGCCCCTTCTCGATCCGTGACTGGCCCCATCCTCCCTGCGGCGAGCGTCCCCGAGCCCCTGGCGGGAAGTGGTGGCGTGGGCCTTGAACCCGCGCAGGCATGCGCCGCCCGGCGCCCCGGCCTGATCGCCGCCCTGGTGGTGGCCGCCGCCGCGGCCTGCATCCTGCTGGTGCTGGTGGTGCTGCCGGCGGCCCGGATGGATCCCTATACCCGCCAGACCCTTGATCTCACCGGTTCGGCGGGCAACGGCGGGCGGCTGTTCCGGCTCAACTGCGCCGGCTGCCACGGCCTGGCGGCCCAGGGGCTGGTGGGGCCCAACCTGCACGGGGTGGATCGCCGCAAGAGCGATCGCCAGCTGATCGAGCAGGTGGTGAGCGGCCGCACCCCGCCCATGCCCCGCTTCCAGCCCGATCCACAGGCCATGGCCGACCTGCTGGCCTTTCTCCACACCCTGCCCTGAGCCCGTGCCCCTCGCCTCCGCAGCACCACCGATCGCCATGGTGCTGGTGGAGCCGGCCGGCCCCCTCAACGTGGGCAGCGTCGCCCGGCTCTGCGCCAACTTCGGGGTGGCGCAGCTGCGGCTGGTGGCGCCCCGCTGCAACCCCCTCGGGGAGGAGGCCCTGCGCATGGCGGTGCATGGCCGCTGGGTGCTGGAGCAGGCCCGTTGCCACGACACCCTGGCGGAGGCCCTGGCCGACTGCCGCCGCGTGGTGGCCACCAGCGGCCGGCAGGAGGAAGCGCCGCTGCCGCTGCTGCCGCCGCGCGCCGCCCTGGAGTGGCTGCTGAGCCCGGGCGCTGAGCCAGCCGCGGACTCGGGTTCCCAGGCCGCGGGGGCCCCGGCTCCCCGGGCCCTGGTCTTCGGGCGGGAGGACCAGGGGCTGCGCAACCACGAACTCCTCCAGGCCGGGCGGCTGCTGCGGATCGGTACCGGAGCCGCCTACGCCTCCCTGAACCTCTCCCACGCCGTGGCGGTGGTGCTGCACGAACTGCACGCCCTGCAGGGCCGGGGGCAGGGAACGGCGCCGGAGCTGCCCGGGGGGAGCACACCGGCGGGCGCACTCCCCACCGCCGATCCGGCGACCCGGGGGGCCCTGGAGGCCACCCTGTCCGATGCCGAGGAGCTGCTGCTGGAAGTGGGGTTTCTCTATCCCCACACCGCCGCGGCTCGCATGGCCAAACTGCGGGCCCTGCTGCAGCGCGCCCAGATCAGCGAAGGCGAAGTGGCTCTGCTGCGGGGGATGGTGCGGCAACTGCGCTGGGCGAGCCGGCGATGCAGCCCTTAGCTTCGCTGCAGCCACAGAACCCCCCGTGAGTGCCGGCCGACCGACCCGATCGAGCACGACCCGCTGGGGGCAGCCCCTGCGCCTGGTGCTGCGGCTGCTGGTGCTGGGCGTGGGCCTGGGGGTGCTGACCGGCACCACCCTCAAGCTGCTGGCGCCCCGCCTGGCCCAGGGGGCGATGGAGAAACCCCTGGCGGAGCCCCAGGAGGCCCGGACCGGCGGCCTCAGCCTGGGGGCCTTCGAGCCGAAGCAGGAACTCACCGCCCTGAGCCGCCGCTGGAGCCAGCTGGCCGCGGCCCAGAAGGACCTCACCGCCAGCGGCTTCCTGCTGGTGCTCGATGACGGCCGCTTCGCCCAGCTGCAGCCCGATCTGCCCCTGCCGGCGGCCAGCTCGATCAAGACCCCGATCCTGCTGGTGGGGCTCGAGGACCTCGACCACGGCAAGCTCCGCTGGAATGAGCCCCTGCCGCTCACCAAGGAGGTGGTGGGGGGCGGTGCCGGCTGGATGGCCAACAAGCCCGTGGGCACCCGCTTCCCCTTCTTCGAGGCCGCCACCGAGATGATCCGGGTGAGCGACAACAGCGCCACCAACCTGCTGATCAAGCGGGCGGGCGGCAAGACCGTGATCAACGCCCGCTTCCAGCAGCTGGGCCTGCCCGCCACGGTGGTGAACAACTGGCTGCCCGACCTCAACGGCACCAACACCACCAGCGCCCGCGACCTGGCCCGCTCCATCGCCCTGGTGGACACCGGCCAGAAGCTCAGCCCCCGCGCCCGCGACCTGTTCCGGGAGGTGATGGGCACATCCCGCACCAACACACTCATTCCCCTGGGCATGCTGCAGGGCCTGGGCAAGGATTCCTCCGACCCGGACAGCGAGCTCCTCTCCGAGGGGATCAGCGTCTACAACAAGACCGGTGACATCGGCATCGCCTATGCCGATGCCGCCCTGATCCAGCTCCCCAACGGCCAGCGGGCGGTGGCGGCCTTCCTGGTGAAGGGCCCTTTCAACGACCCCCGCTCCACGGACCTGATCCGCGCCATGGCCGGCGCCGCCGCCAAGACTCTCGTAGGACGCCGATGAGATCCTCCGCCAGCCCCACCCGCTCCCGGGCTGCCCTGGCCCTGTCGCTCGGCACCTTGCTCAGCGGAGGGACCCTGCCGCTGCAAGCCCGGCCGTGTCTGGACCAGCCCCTGGCCGCAGCTCCGGCCCCGGCCCCAGCACCGAAGGCCGCCCCCGCAGCCGCCCCAGCCGTTGAAGCGCCGCCGCCCCTGCGTCAGCAGAGTGTGCGGCCCCTGCCGGGGGGGCTCGACCCGGTGCTGATGGTCAACGACAACAACCCCGAGCTGATCCGGGCCCCCGGCGTGCTGCTCTCCACCTTCGCGGGGGCGGGCTGCGGCGTGCCGGAGGCCCACCTGGATGTGCCCCTGAGCGGCCGCTTCGACCTCTTCAGCCACCACGTCTACGCGGGCAAGCCGGAGAGCCTCGATTCCACCCTCTGGCTGGCGGTGGTGGCGGCGCCGCGGCAGCAGCAGGCGGTGCAGCTCAAGCTGCTGAGCGGCTCCACGGCCCTGTCCCAGTCGCTGGATCCGAGCCAGCCCTCGGCCCCCTTCCTGCCCCTGCCGGACCTGCTGCCCCAGGGCACCACCCCCGCCTATGCCGGCCCCGGCAGCCGGGTGGCCGCCGAGCTGCTGCAGCGGCAGCGCAGCACCCTCTTCCCGGAGCGCTGGACCCTCGAGCCGGGCCGCCTCACGGTGCTGGCGGTGCTGCCGATCCCGGTGCGGGGCCTGGATCCCCTGCTGAACGGCCGCAACCTGCAGTGGCGCCTGCAGAGCGATGGTCCGGTGGATCTGGCCACCCTGGCGGCCTTCGGCGACAACGACCAACCGCCGGACGCGGCCACCTGGCAGCGGCTGCTGGATGGCCCCCTCAGCCCGCGGGAGCACGCCCCCACCCCCCGGGGCCAGAAGGGCGGTGTAGTCTATTCCCGCGTCAGCGGCGTGCAGGAGGGCAGCACCTGGCGGGCGCGGCTCACGGATCCGGGCAGCCGCTTCCTGTCGGTGCGCCAGGCGCCGATCTCCTGGCCGATCGCCTCCCTGGAGCGGGGCAGCCTCGGCACCGGCCAGGTGCAGACGGCCGAGCTGCGGGCCTTCTACCCCGGCACCGCCTGGGCGGCCCATGGCAACTACGGCGTGGAATACGACCTCACCCTGCCGTTACGAAACGACACCTCCAGTCCTGTGCAGCTGCAACTGGCGCTGGAATCGCCGATCAAGGCGGATCAGCCCCAGGGGGGCCTGCGCTTCCGTTCTGTGCCCAGCCGGTCGGTGATGTTCCGCGGCACGGTGGAGGTGCGGGGCCTCGACAACGACCAGGGCCGCTCGGGGGGCACCCAGCGGTTCCACCTGGTGCAGCGGGCCGGCCAGGCGGGGCCTGCCCTGGGCCGGATCAGCCTGGCGCCCGGCCAGGAGCGGCAGGTGCAGGTGCGGCTGATCTATCCCGCCGATGCCACCCCGCCCCAGGTGCTCAGCCTGCTGCCCGTCGAGCCGCAGGGCCAGCCCCCGGCCACCCCAGCGCCGCAGCCGTCCCAGCGCCTGTGAAACAATCCGCTCCGATCGGCCCTCGCCGGCCCCGTTCCCCCCACCTGCCGACAATCTCGTGAGTCAAGTCCGGAAGCGCCGGGTCTATCCCTTTACCGCGATCGTGGGGCAGGAGGAGATGAAGCTGGCCCTGCTGCTCAACGTGATCGATCCCCGCATCGGCGGCGTGATGATTATGGGCGACCGGGGCACGGGGAAATCCACCACGATCCGTGCCCTGGCCGATCTGCTGCCCGAGATCGACGTGGTGGCGGGCGACCCCTACAACAGCTCCCCCAGCGACCCGGATCTGCAGAGCGCCGAGGTGCGCTCCCGGGCAGAGCACGGCGAGCAGCTGCCGATCGAACAGCGGCAGGTGCCGATGGTGGATCTCCCCCTCGGTGCCACCGAAGACCGCCTCTGCGGCACCATCGACATCGAGAAGGCCCTCAGCGAGGGCGTGCGGGCGTTTGAGCCCGGCCTGCTGGCCAAGGCCAACCGCGGCCTGCTTTACGTGGATGAGGTGAACCTCCTCGACGACCACCTGGTGGACGTACTGCTCGATTCGGCCGCCTCGGGCTGGAACACCGTGGAGCGCGAGGGGGTGAGCGTGCGCCACCCGGCCCGCTTCGTGCTGATCGGCTCCGGCAACCCCGAGGAGGGCGAGCTGCGGCCCCAGCTGCTCGATCGCTTCGGCATGAGCGTGGAGGTGCGCACCGTGCGCGACCCCGAGATGCGGGTGCAGGTGGTGGATCAGCGCACGGCGTTTGACAACGATCCCGACGGTTTCAACAGCGCCATACAGCCGAGCCAGG
>JBJTWS010000323.1:0-5045 GCA_046081905.1 Synechococcus sp.
GCGCCAGCAGCAGCCCGAGCGTGCTGGAGGGTCGATGCCCGGTCACGGTGCACCTGCTCTCACCGCCGGTGACACCCTCAACGACCTCGCCATGTTCGAGACGGGCCTGATGGGGGTGATGGTCGGCAATGCCGAGCCCCAGCTGGTGGCCCAGCTGCCCCGTCTGCCGAGGGTCTATCACGCCCAGGCGGAGGGCTGTGCCGGCATCGCTGAAGGGCTGCGCCACTTCGGCTTCGATCACCTCTGGGACTGAATCGCCGCTGAGCTGAGACTGGGTCGCGGGGATGGATCACCGCACGCGTTGGTGATTCACGGTCAGCCAGCTGGCCCGGGCCTCTCTTGCAGCCGCCGCTTCGTCAGTGCCGTCGCCTGGGCCGTGCTGGGATCCTCCGGCCAGGGGTGGCGGGGGTAGCGGCCGCGTAGATCGCGGCGCACCTCCTGGTAGGCCCCACGCCAGAAACCGGCCAGATCACGGGTGATGGCCGCCGGCCGGCCCGCCGGTGAGAGCAGATGCACCGTGACCGGGCATCGCCCCTCCAGCACGCTCGGGGTGCGGCTGGCGCCGAACATCTCCTGCAGCTTCACCGCCAGCACGGCTTCGCAGTTCTCGTATTGCAGCGGCACTACCCGTCCGGACGGCACCGGCAGCTGGCGGGGCAGAAACTGCTCCAGCTGCTCGCGCCGGCTCCAGTCCAGATCGCCCCAGAGGGCCTCGTGCAGGTCGAGCCGTTGCAGCTCCTCCAGGCTGCGGATCCCCTCGAGGTGGGGAGCGAGCCACTCCTCCAGCCGCTCCAGCAACGCGGGATCGCGGCGGTCGGGCCAGGGGGGGCCGAGGTGCACGTGGGCCAGGCACAGCCGCTGCTGCAGTTGCCGGCTGGCGCGGCCCCAGGGGAGCGCCTCCAGCCCCAGCCGGCGCAGCTGCTCCACCAGCACCCGCCGCACCGCCTCGCCGCCTGCGCCGCTCCAGGGGCTGCGCTCCAGCACCAGGGCCCCCAGCCGCAGGCTGCGCTCGCAGCGCACCCGGCCGCCGGCCTCCTCCCAGCTCACCTCCTCGCGGGTTTCCCCCTCCTCCAGGGCGATCTCCTCCAGCAGGGCCGGCGGCAGCGGCACCGCCAGCTGGATCGCGGCGTCCTGGCCGGCGCCATCGAGGGTGGCCACCGCCAGGGCGTCCGCCAGCTGCAGGGGATCGTCCGGGTGCAGCACGGCACCGCGGCCGCTGCGGAGCCGGTAGCGGCCGCCGCTGCTGCTGCGGCGCAGGCCGATCCGCTCCGGGTAGGCCCAGTGGATCAGCCGGGCCGCCCGCTCCTCCAGGGTGTCGCCTGCGTTGGGCGCGTCGGCGGCGGGAAGCTCCCCGGCCACCTGGCGGCGCACCTGCCGGGCCAGCTCCTGGAGCCGGTGGCGCGTTGTGGCGCTGCCCCCCTCCGCTGCGCGATCCGCCCCCGATGGCGCTCCTGGCGATTCCCGGTTCGGCCGCAGCCAGGTGAGACGCCGCAGCAGGTCGCTGCCGTGCTCCCGGCGCTCGAGGGGATCCCGTTCGCTCAGCAGTACCGCCAGATCACAGGCCAGATCCAGTTCGCCCGTCGCCTCCGCCCGCAGCAGCATGTGGGCCAGGCGTGGATGCAGCCCCACCCTGGCCATGGCCCGGCCGTGGGCGGTGAGGCCTCCGCCCGCGTCGAGGGCCCCGAGGGCCTCCAGCAGCCGGCGGGCTTCCTGGAGGGCCGGGCGGGGTGGCGGGGTGAGCCAGTCGAGCTCCTCCCCCAGGCTCGCCCCCCAGGCGGCCAGCTGCAGGGCGATCGGCAGGGGATCCACCTCCAGCAGCTCGGGGGGATCGAAGGCGGGGCGGCGCTGTTGCTCCGCCGGTGACCACAGCCGCAGGCAACGGCCCGGGCCGAGCCGTCCGGCGCGGCCGCAGCGCTGCTCGGCGCTGGCCTGGCTGGCGGGCAGGGTCACCAGGGCATCCATGCCGCTGCCGGGATCGAAGCGGCTCCGGCGGGAGAGGCCCGCATCGATCACCAGCCGCACCCCCGCGATCGTGAGGGAGCTCTCGGCGATGGAGGTGGCCAGCACCACCTTGCCCCCGCGGCCGCGGGCCGGAGCGATCGCCCGCTGCTGGGCCTCCAGGGAAAGGGTGCCGTGCAGGGGGGTGAGCTCCACCTCCTCGCTCCAGGGGCAGGCTTCGATCAGCCGCAGGCTGCGCTGGATCTCCCGCTGACCCGGCAGGAACACCAGGGCGGTTTCCCCGCTGGTGCGCTGCGGCAGCCACTCCTGCTCCAGGGCCCGCAGCACCTGCCGCTCCAGGGGCTCATGGGTTCGCGGAGGCTGATGGCGCACCTCCACCGGATGGCGGCGGCCCTCGGCCGTGATCACCTGCGCCTGGTCGAGATCGGCGGCCAGGGGCTCCAGATCGAGGGTGGCGGACATCACCAGCAGGCGCAGGTCCGGCCGCAGCAACGCGCGGGCCTGCCGCAGCAGCGCCAGCGCCAGATCCGCCTCCGCCTGGCGCTCGTGGAATTCATCGAAGATCACCAGGGCCACCCCGTCCTGGCCAGGGTCGGCCTGCAGGCGCCGCAGGAAGAGGCCGCTGGTCACCACCTCCAGCCGCGTGCGCGGGGAGCAGCGGCTCTCGAGCCGCACCCGGTAACCCACCCGTTCCCCCAGCGGTTCCCCAAGCTCCCGCGCCAGCCGCTCGGCCGCGGCCCGGGTGGCCAGCCGCCGCGGCTCCAGCAGCACGATCTTCCCCTCCGGCAGCGCCTCCAGCAGCGCCAGGGGGACCCGGGTGGTCTTGCCGGCACCCGGGGGGGCCTGCAACAGCAGGGTGGAGCCCGCAGGCTCCAGGGCGCGAACGATCAACTCCCGCTGCGCATCGATCGGCAGCGGGTTGCCGCCGGCCGCGGCCATCGACTCAGCGGACGTGGCGCACTCCATCCACCGGGTGGTAGCCCTCGCCGGTTTGTTCCTCGTAGACGATGGCGGGGAGCCCCGTCTCGAACATGGTCTGCAGGGCTTCCTTGAGGTAGGGATTCCAGCCGCCGGTGGACACCTTGCCGTGCCAGACGGTCCAGTCCCACGTCCCCTGCAGGTCGCGGGGCACCCGTCCTTCGCGATCGCGGCGCGCCACCAGATCCTGGGATTCGAGCACCCCCACCCGGATCGGAGCCTGGCCGTAGGCGGGGGTCATGGTGAGTTCCAGCCGCACGGGATCCTCCTTCACCAGCTTCAGACGGAAGCGGGGGGGAAGCTTCAGACCCCGGAGCACGGCGGCAACGATGCGAGTTCTCTGGTCCACGGTCTGCCTCCGCCGGAATGCACGATCACGTCAGCGAGCCTATTCAGTGGCCGTCCGGGGAGATTCAGGGCGCTTCGTCCTGCACGCCGGGCCGTTCGTTGTCGCCGTCGAAGCGCACGGTGAGCAGGTCTTCCCGGGTGATCTGCCCCTCGGCATCGAGCAGTTCCGGGTGGATCGTCAGCCGGCCGGTGCGGTCGCCGGCCCCCGGCGTGGGGCTGGGACGGTCCCCCGGCCGCGGCACGGCGCTGAACCCCCTCCCCATCACCCGGAAGGCTTGCCAGAGCAGCAGCAGGAAGCAAGCCCCGTAGAGGTAGGGGAAAAGCTGGGAGAGAACGTCCATGCGATCGGATCCGATCGTGTCCCCCATCATTGCTTGCCCGGGGAGGAGACGGGTGAGCTGTTGGCCAGCATCCAGGCCCAGAGGGTGGTGCAGGCGGCTCCGAAGGCCAAGAACGCCAGGAGAAGACGCGTGGTGTCCATGGATCGATAAAAAACTTTATCCAATGTAGCCATGCTTTTCGGGTCCCGCTCACCCGGCTGGTGTCTTCCCGGGGCGGTCCTCCGCCCTTGTGCCGCCCGGCGCCTTTCCTACGGTTGATCCCAATCGCGCCGTTCCCGGAGTTGGTCGTGATGCCCCGCTTCCCCCAGGCTTCGATCGTTTCCCCCGGGGTCTCCGCGGCCCTGCTGCTGGGGGCCGTGAGCCTTTCCCCCGCCGTCGCCCAGGCCCAGGGGGCCGCGGCCGCCGCGCTCACGCGCCAGTCGTTCGTGGCCAGTGCCGTGCGACGCGCCGGCCCGGGAGTGGTGACCATTGACACGGAGCGCACCGTTCTCGTGCCGGGGGGATCCGGTCTGCCGCGGGGGCTGCTCTCCGACCCGTTCTTCCGCCAGTTCTTCGGCGTTCCCCCGGTGGCGCCCCCGTCCCAGCGCACCGAGCGCGGCCAGGGCAGCGGCGTGATCTATCAGGCCGATGGGCTGATCCTCACCAATGCCCACGTGGTGGAGAAGAGTGACCGGGTTCTGGTGGGCCTCCAGGACGGCCGCCGGGTGGAGGGAAAGGTGGTGGGCCTCGATTCGGTCACCGACCTGGCCGTGGTGCAGCTCATGGGCGGCGGCCCCTGGCCGGCCGTGCCCCTGGGCAATTCCGATGCCCTGCAGGTGGGCGACTGGGCGATTGCGGTGGGCAATCCCTTCGGTCTCGACAACACCGTGACCCTCGGGATCATCAGCAACCTCAACCGCAACGCCAGCAAGCTGGGCATCACCGACAAGCGGCTGGACCTGATCCAGACCGATGCCGCAATCAACCCGGGGAATTCCGGCGGGCCGCTGCTCAATGCCGACGGCGAGGTGATCGGCATCAACACCCTGGTGCGCACGGGACCGGGGGCAGGCCTGGGATTTGCAATCCCCATCAACAGGGCCCGGGAGATCGCCCGCGAGCTGATTGCCACGGGCAAGGGGAGACAGCCGATGATCGGCTTGGGCCGTGATGGGGTGAAGCCTGGCGGTGGCTCAGGCCTGAGCCAGGGGGTTCGGCTGATGTCGGTGCAGCCAGGCAGCCCGGCGGCGCGGGCTGGCCTCCAGCAGGGGGACGTGATTGTGGCGGTGGCGGGTCAGCCCATCGCCAGCCCCGCCCAGCTGGTGGCGGCGGTTGAGCGGGCAGGGGTGGGCGGAAGCCTGCCGCTCACGGTGAATCGGGTCGGCCGGCTGCTGCAGGTGACCGTGGTGCCAGCCCCGCTGGCCCCGCGCTAAGCCTCCT
>JBJTWS010000324.1:0-6307 GCA_046081905.1 Synechococcus sp.
GGTGTACTACGGAGACTTTCGTGCGGTGCGCGACGTCAACCTGTACATCAAGGCGCGCGAGATCACGGCCTTCATCGGCCCATCCGGTTGCGGCAAGTCGACGGTGTTGCGCTGTTTCGATCGCATGAACGACCTCATTCCGACCGCACGCGTCGAAGGAACGGTCGAGTACCACGGCGTGGACCTCTACGACAAGAACGTCGATGCCGTGGAAGTCCGACGCCGCATCGGCATGGTGTTCCAGAAGCCGAATCCCTTCCCCAAGACCATCTTCGAGAACATCGCCTTCGGCGCCCGGATCAACGGCTACAAGGGCGACATGGATGAACTGGTGGAGCGCTCCCTTCGCAAGGCCGCCGTGTGGGACGAGTGCAAGGACAAGCTGCAGGAGAGCGGCCTGGCCCTCTCCGGCGGCCAGCAGCAGCGGCTGTGCATCGCCCGGGCCATCGCCACCGAACCGGAGGTGATCCTGATGGATGAACCCTGCTCCGCCCTCGATCCGATCTCCACCCTGAAGATCGAGGAGACGATGCACGAGCTCAAGCGCAGCTACACGATCGTGATCGTGACCCACAACATGCAGCAGGCCGTGCGGGTGGCCGACATGACCACCTTCTTCAATGCCGAGGCGGTGCAGGGGGGCACCGGCAAGGTGGGCTATCTGGTGGAGTACAGCGAGACCGAACGCATCTTCAACTCCCCTGCCCAGCAGGCGACCCAGGATTACGTCTCCGGCCGCTTCGGCTGAGTTCGCCCAGCCCCAGGGGCTCTCCCGGGGAGATCAGGGACGATCCGGAAGCAGCGAGAAGCTCAGGGGGTAGCCGGAAGCAGGGAGTTGTCTTCCTCCTCCTGCTGGCTCTCCTGGTCGGCCTGGATGCCGGGCCGCGCATCGAGTTCCGCCCCGGATTCCCCGATGGGCGGGTCCGTGGGAGCGGGAATCGGATCGCGCGGGGTGAGGCAACCGCCGCAGAGGGCAAGCAGGGGGAGCACGACCAGCCAGGACCGCACCCCCATCCGGACAGCCGGCGGATCAGGGGGCATCGGGGCGCGGGGCGGCCGTTCGGGCGTGGTGGAGGATGTCGGCCAGGAGGCGGCTGAGGGAGAAGGAGCGCTCGCCCGGGTACTGGATGTCGGCGATGCGCCAGCCGGCACCACCGGGACCGGGCTCGAGGCGAAAGAGGAGCTGCTGCGGCGGCTCGGTGCTGGTGCGGCGCAGGGAGGCCTGCACCGCCACACGGGCCTCGAGCACCCCATCCGGCAGCCGGCGGCAGCCCTGCACCCGGGCGCCATGGGTGCTCACCTGGGTGCCGCTGAAGGGGTCGAAGTCCACGTAGGCGCCATCGGCGGGCGTGAGGGCAAAGCCCCGGCGCAGGCGGTCGTAGAGGAGGGGAGTGAAGAGCTCCCGCTGGCCGGCCAGGGTGGAACGCCCGCCGGAGCTCTCCTGGTGGGCAAGATGCCAGCGGTAGAGGGTATCGATCGTGGCCGTCGCCGCCGCCGGGCAGGCCCCGAAGGATCCCACGGAGGCGGCGGCCGCCGCGGGTACCGCTGGAGACAGGGCACCAGGGCCCGCCGCCACGCCGGCGGCGCTGAGCAGCAGAAGCGGAAGCCAGAGAAATCGCGGCATGGAGAGCGGCGCGCAGCGCACCCCCAGCATCTCAGGGCCAGAGGGCCTCAGGCCTGGCGATCGAGGGTCTCACCGGCCAGACCCCCCTTCACGTGGATCAGGGCGGTGCCCTCGAGGAATTGCTGATCCAGCAGCAGCAGGGCGGCGCTGTTGTCGCCCGCCAGCCGCAGCCGCTTGCGCACGAAACGGGCCTCGGCCTCCTCCTGCAGCTGCTCGGACACGAACCAATCGAGCATCGCCGTGGCGCTGCGTTCCCCCACGCTCTCGGCCATGGCGTAGAGCCGGTTGATCGAGGCGGTCACCTCCTTCTCCATGTCGTACACCTGATCAAAGAGCTGCTGCACCGACGGCCAGCTGCGCTCGGGGGCATGGATCGTGGGCAGCTCCACCTGGGCATCGGAATCCACCAGATAGGCGATCATCCGGGCCGCGTGGCTGCGCTCCTCCTGGCTCTTCTCGAGCATGTAGGCCGAAAAGCCGGCCAGATCCTTCTCCCGCAACCAGATCGACATGGCCAGGTAGGCGTGGCTCGCCTGGAACTCCGCCGCCAGGTGCTGGTTGATCGCCTGGGTGAGTTCGTTCATCGGGATCGGGATGGAAAACGCCTGGCTGCCAACGCTAGGGCCGCCGGAAGCGGCGAAGCTCCCAGGCCCGCAGCCGTTGCTCCCCATCAAACACCAGGCTCACCTGGTGGAAGCGGTGGGGCGCCAGCCGGCAGCCCACCTGCAGGGTGAAGGCACCCGCGGGCAGCACCTCCGGCACCGAGCACACGAGCCCATCGGCAAAACCCACCGTGAGGGGATGGCAGGCGAAGCCGGCGGCGCTGAACGGTTCATAGGTCTTGGGCTCGGGATCCTGTTCCGGCCAGCGGTGCGGCTCCAGCCGCTCGAGCTGGCCGGGCCAGCCCTCCTGCTCCGCCAGCAATGGCTCCCAGGCACTGGCGGAGGGCCGGGGCGGATCCTCCCGGCCGCTCTGCTCACGGCAGCGGAACGGCACGGCGGCCACGGCGTCGAGCGACCAGCGCACCCCCTCGTCTTCGGAGCGGGGTCCATAGAGCAGCACCAGCATCGAGCGGGAGCGGCCCTCGAACAGGTTCACCTCGTGCCCGAAGCGGGCCTGCTCCGGATCCACCACCAGGCTCGACTGCCCCCCGGCGCCGGCGAACTGCCAGCAGCTGCCGCCGCGGTTGTAGGCGGCGCGGGAAAGGGGCAGCTCGCGGCGTCCCCCCGGCGCCAGCAGCAGACCCTCCCCCACCCAGAGGCCGGTGTCGTCGTCGTGAAAGCGGATCGTGTAAGTGGTGTCCGGAATCTCCACCCCGGGCGCCGAGAGGTCCAGATCCGTTCCATCGCCGAGGTTGGCGGGGGTGCCCCGCAGGTACCAGCGGCTGGTGCCACGCCAGCACCCCGCGAAGTTGCGGCGGTTGAGCGTCCACTGGCGTTCGTGGCCGGTCATCGGGATGGGGCCTCCGGAGTAGGGTCCGCGCCGGCGGGGCGGGAACCATGCGGATCACCATCCTGGGCTGCGGCTACGTGGGCTCCGCCCTGGCCCGCCACTGGCGCGGCCAGCCGAATCTGCAGGTGCGTGTCACCACCACCCGCAGCGAACGGCTGGCGGAACTGGCCCCCCTGGCCTCCGAGGTGGTGGTGGCCCATGGCAACGACCCCACCGGGCTGCGGCGGGCCCTGGAGGGCAGCGAAGCGGCGGTGCTCTGCCTGGCCCCGGGGGGAAGTCGCCTGGTGGGCCCGGAGCTGTATGAGGCCACCTACCTCGACACCTTCCGCACCCTGGCGGCGCTGCTGCCGGACTTACCGGATCTACGGCAGCTGACCTACACGGGCAGCTGCTCGGTGTACGGCGATGCGGCCGGCGGCTGGGTGGAGGAGGACACGCCCCCCGCCCCCCGTGACCGCCACGGCGAGATCCTCCTGGAGGGCGAACGGCTGCTGCTGGGGCTGCGCTCTGCCAATCTCCGGGTGTGCCTGTACCGCCTCGGCGCCCTCTACGGACCCGGGCGGGAACTGATTCCCCGGCTCGCCCGTGTGGCCGGCGAAACCCTCCCTGGCGATGGCCACCAGCACGGCAGCTGGATCCACCGCGATGATGTGGTCGCCGCCCTCGAACTGGCCCTGCGGCAGAGGCTCGACGGCCTCTGGAACCTGGTGGACGACGAGCCCATCGCCAGCCGGGATCTGATCCAGCTGGTGTGCCAGGCGGGCGGGCTGGAGCCGGTGCGCTGGGATCCGGAGCGCATCCCCGACCCTCCGCCCGCCGATCGGCGCATCAGAAACCGCCGCTTGCGGGCCCTGGGCCTGCGGCTGCGCCACCCCGGCCTCACCCTCCTGCCGGAGCAGGATCAGCCGGCCTGAGGGGCGGCAGCAGCGACCCCCCATCGCGGCGGCGGACCACCACCACCCCCGGGCGCGGCACCCGGCCCGGCACCCCGGACGGCCAGTTGGAGCCGAGCGGAACAGTGCGCAGCTGTTCAAACTCCCGGCCGTTGCGGTCCTCCAACCGGTGGGCCTGGATCTCCTGCTGGCCCGGGGTGTGGCTGCCGTGGTCCTCGCCAGGGTGCTGCACCGCCAGGAAGAGGGTGGCCTCCTCGGCATCGAAGCAGGGACCGCAGAGTTCGCACTCCATCGGGCCGGTGGCGAACAGCAGGGGATCGCCGGGGGCGGCGGCAGGAAGGAGCCAGCAGGCGTTGTTGCCGAACACGTCGAGGGAGGCGGTGCGGGTGGAGCGATCGGTCACCATCCACAGGTTCCCGGCCCGATCGATCGCCAGGTTGTCGGGATTGGAGAAGCCCATCCCCCCCTGCCAGGGGGTGCCGCCGGTGGCCACCATCCGCCAGCGGAAGGCGGCCGCGCCGGGCTCCTCCTGCAGGCGCATCACCCAGCCATGGGGCCAGTCCGGCTCGCCGGCGGGTCCGTGGAAGATGGCGGGGTCGGCGCGGCCGCCGGCATCAGCGCCGCCGGCGGTGAAGCAGAGCAGCAGATCGCCGCTGCGGGGATCGAGTTCGGTGTCCTCGGGGCGGGCGGCGGCGGTGGCCCCCACGGCGTTGGCCGCCAGATGGGCATCGATCAGGATCGCGCCCATCACCTGCTCCCCCGCCGCGGCGTAGAGGGTGCCCAGATCCGGGAAGCGACGCCGGTACGCCTCCACCTCCGCGTCGCTGGAGAGGGCCTCGGCGCCGGGGCGGGTGCGGTCTGCGTGGGGAAGCAGCACGGGGCTCTCCCGGCCGAAGCGGGCGAAGTGGCTGGGCCGCAGGGGATCGAGAGGGGTGGCCGGGGTGAGGGGGATCCAGCGGCCGCTGCCGCCGGCGCCGGGGGCGGCGGGGGGATCGAAACGGGCCACCTCCAGCCGGCCCTGCTCCAGCAGGCGGGAGTTGGCGGGATCGGCGGGATCGGCCACCGGCTCGCTGCTCACGAAGCGGTACACATGCCCGCCGTGGCGATCACAGCCAGAATACACCACCAGCGGCTCGCCGGCCACGGCCCGCACCGCCACGGCCTCATGGCGGAAGCGCCCGAGCCAGCTGTGCTTCACCGCCGGGCGCTCGGGCCGCCGAGGGTCCACCTCCACCATCCAGCCGTACTTGTTGCCGGCCAGGCCAAAGGGATTGCCCAGCCCCTCGAGGCGGCTGCCGTCGAAGCGGAAGGGACAGGTCGCCGGATCCGGCGAGGAACCATCGGCATGCACCGCCTCCACCACATGGGTCTGCACGTTCTCCTCGGCGGAGAGCACGGTGCCCCAGGGGGTCTGGCCGCCGGCGCAGTTGGCGAAGGTGCCGATCACGGCGTCGCCCAGACCATCGTTGAAGCCGAGCCGCTCCGCCCGGCGGAACACCGGTGCGGCCGGCCCACTCACGCGCAGGCGCTGCTCCGGATCCCGCCAGCCGCTGAGGCCGCTGATGCGGCGGTCGTGGCGGCCGGGGCGGGGCCGCCAGCCACCGCTCCCCTGGCGCTCCAGCTCCACCACGCCGATGCCGAGGTCGTTCAGGGCGGCGGCGGCCACGGCCTGCACGGCCTGCCGCAGGGGGTCGGCCGCCTCCAGGCGGCGGGCATCCACGCTCCCGCCCCGCTCCGCCAGGGCGGCCTTCACGGCCTCGAAGGGCTGCTGCTCGCCGCTCACCTCCGCGTAGCCGGCACACCAGGGCACGGCGCTGATGTACTCGAAATTCACGGTGAGCAGCGCCCGGCCCGGCGCCAGGGGCAACAGGGCGAGGTAATCGTTGTTGAAGCCGAAGCGGCCGCTCCCGACTGGATCCCCCCAGGCCAGCAGCAGGTCCGCGCGGTAGCCCGGGGGAACCACGAGCCGGTCCTCCAGGGTCAGCCGGGCGTAGGCGCGCCGCTGGGCCTCCGCCGTGAGCCCATCGCCGGGCAGGGGCAGCGGAGCGGGCAGCGGCTGGAAGGGGCGCGGCGGCGGGGTCCCGCCCGGGCGCCGCGACCCCGCCAGGGCGGGGCCCACCAGTCCGGCGGCTCCGAAGCCGAGCAGCTGCAGCAGCAGGGAACGGCGTTGCATGGCGGCGGACCGCGGTGGACGGCGGAGCCAGCATGGAAGGGCATCGCCGCGAGCGAAGGTGTCCTTCCTGACGATCCGGCCGCTGGGGAAGGCGGACATCCCTGCGGTGACGGCCTGGGCCCGGTCGGAGGGCTTCGCGCCGGGGGCGGGGGATGTGGCCATCTA
>JBJTWS010000325.1:0-2833 GCA_046081905.1 Synechococcus sp.
TGCGCCTGCTGCCGCCTGGCCCTGCGGCTCGGGATGCAGGGTTCAAGGGCTTGGATCGGGATTGGCCGCCAAGCCATCGTGCGGGCTGCCGCATCAGCCGCGATCATCTGCAGGGCGGCCATGCCGATCCGCAGAAAGCTCATCCCCCGCTTCCAGTGGGGATACACCTGCCGCCTGAGGCCGGCCAGGCTGAGGGCATAGCACTGTAAACTGCCGGCCAGCACGGCGATGGCGACGACCAGCAGCAGCCTATCGATCCGCTCAGGATCCCGCAGACCGCTGTGCACCAGCTGGAAGATCCCCGATTTCTGATCGCGGAACAGCTGCTCGCAGCAGAACCGCTGGCCGTAGGCCCAGACCAGCTCAAGCGAGGGCTCAGTGTTGCTGATCAGATACCAGGGTTCTTCCACCGGCAAGCCGGTGGGATAGGCCAGCAGCAGCGTGACCGCCTGGGTGGCATGCACAGGATGTTCTCCAGAAGGAGGAGAGGCCCAGGCTGCTTCAGGCCTGCCAACGTTGTCACCCTGATGGTCACAGCGCCTCGTGGCAGGGTTTTTCTGCAAACTCCTAAAAGGCACCCACCCCAGAGCCGATCCATCCGCTGTTGGCGACAGCCGGAGGTGGTCTGGATCAACCCACCACCACCTGAAAGCATCATCACTGCGAGTACATTGGTGATGGCCGCCTGATCGGCGGCAGGGGCGTCATTTTTGCTGGCCGTCACCGTGGCCTGACCCCGATCGACTTGCCCATAAGGCCAGAGCAATTCCATCAGGCCAGTTTTTGGGCTCGCTTGTGAGGGTGCATACCCATCCTATTGATTAAGACCATTAGCCCTCTTAGGGTTTGTGCTGGCATGCTTGCCAGCTTAACGCGCGGAAACCACCAATAATTGGCATTAACGTTCCCAGTGCCAACAGTATCTACTTGATGCCACCATCCATAGGGGAGGTATAACATCTCTCCGGCCACAAGCGTAACCTCAACTCCTTTGTGGATTGGAAAGCCTACGGGTAGATCGCGACTGCGTGGATCCACTGAGCTGACATACGCAGCTTGTGACGTGACGGGATAGCAATGCATTCCCTTGATCCTTGGCGGAATCAACAGGAAGCTCTTGCTGCCAGCGATTTGCAGGTTCAGGTTTTCAACTGCATCGAAGTGAAGAGCGGTTCGGGTTCCTTTGGGCGAAATCCACAGATTGCGCTCAGGTCTTCGCAAGAAGCCGTCAACAACAGAAGACAGGGCCCGTGGCAATTCCATTTCGGACTTTAGTTCACAGAACTGATCGATCGGGCTTCTCCCAAGAGCATAGAAATACCCATCAGCGCCAGGCTTTTCAATTCCCTTTTCGATAAAGTCAGCAAGCGTCATTTGAACGATATCGCGCTCTCTCTTGTCGTTATACGTGAAAAATTGTGAATCAGATCTAAGGACGCGAATTGTGACGGCGCCAAACTTTGCCCTCAGGGCGTCAATTGACCAGTGAACTGGCGCAAAGGATAGATCGATTTGATCGATTACCACGGGAGAATTTGAGGATAGGTAAGGTTCTAGCCCGCCGTCGGAAACGGACAGCCAGCTAATTCGCTCAATCACTGAGGCTCTTTGCGTGTCAGGGACAATATAGCGAATACTGGCGGCGCGGGCATTGTCCATCCCTTTGGCGGCGGCCTCCCCGCCCTGCATCGCTGATTCAGGCAAGGATAAATCATGCAGAAGATCGAAATGTTATTGTTCAGTGGTGATTGAGGAGTGTGCATCTAGGGCCTCCTGAGAAAGTGAGCTCCTGCAAAGATGCACCAGAATGGACTGGCCTAGGCCGTGTCTGCAAAGCTGTCAGCGCCTTGATGCCAGATGGTTGTGGTGCGTCGTGGTGAACTCGCCGATGCGCAGTGGGAGCTGGTCCAGCCGTTGTTGCCGCCCCAGCGGCCGCGGACGGGGCGTCCGGCACTGGATCACCGTCTGATCGTCAACGCCATCCTCTGGCTCACCCGCATTGGTGCCCCCTGGCGCGATCTGCCGGAGCGCTACGGCTCCTGGAAGACCGTTTACAGCCGCTTCCGGCGCTGGAATCTGCAGGGCATCTGGGATCAGGTGTTTCATGCGCTCCTGGAGGAAGCGCAGCGGCGTGGCGATCTGGACTGGGATCTGCACCACATCGACAGCACCATCGTCCGGGCCCATCAGCACGCTGCTGGTGCCCGAAAAAGGGGGATGCAGACCCCGTCACCAGGGAGCAGTTAGGGCGTAGCCGCGGTGGCTTCTCCACCAAGCTGCACCTGCGGATCGACGGCAGGGGCCGTCCGCTCCGGTTCCTGCTGACACCAGGTCAGAGCAGTGATCAGAAGGGGTTTGCTCCCCTCGTTGACGGTTTGCAGGTCCCGGGTGCATGGCGGCAAGCGCGGCAGACCGCGGAGCCGGCCACGCAAGATCGTGGCCCCCCTGCCGTCAGGAAAGTTGTCGCCGGTGCTTTTGACCACGCGGGGGCTTACGGAGATGACCAGTGCGGCGTTACAGCGAGGCTGTCAAAGCTGACACCAGAAAGCGCATGAGTCCGCCCGCTCGGCAAAGCGTGGCGAGGATTTCCAAGGAGACCGGCATTCCCATCCGCACTCTCTACGCATGGCGCAAGGGCTGGCGCTTGGAGGGGGAGGTGGTGCCGGCATCGCAGAAGGACCCTGAGGGCTGGAGCGCTGCTGACAAGTTCACGGTGGTGCTGGAGACCGCTGGGCTGAACGCCACCGAACTCAGTGCCTACTGCCGGGAGCGGGGCCTGTATCCGGAGCAGGTGGAGCGCTGGCGGCAGGCATCGCAGGATGCCAACGAGAAG
>JBJTWS010000326.1:0-5463 GCA_046081905.1 Synechococcus sp.
TATCACTTGCCCATCGGGGGCGCTGATGGTTCCTTTGTTGACCACGGTGGGGGCAATCAACATCACGCGCCCTTGGCTATCGGCGGTGATCTTGGCTCCCTCCAACACTTTGATAAAGCCTCCGCCTCCTTCAAACTGTGGCGTTGTGGCAGCACCAAACAGGGAATTGGTGATGAACTCGTCCTTGATGTTGAGGCTGCTGGCGGTGAAGGGGTGCTCCGGCCCATTCGTCTTTTCGGTGATCGCCAGGATCTGCAGCCGCAACGGTTCCGCCTGCGCATAGGCGCCCCTGGCCTCCAGGGCATCGGCCTGCCGGATCAGCTGCTCCAGTTCAGCGTTGGCAGGCACGGATGCGGCTGGCTTCTGCGCCAGCCAACCCCTGTCAGCCGCTGCAGTCAGCACAGATTCACTGGATGCACGGCTCGCGTTCACCCCCAGGCCGGGCTGTGGTGCCGACAGCAGGCCAGCCGCCGGGTTGCCCTGCTCGTAGGCCACCCCAGCTGCATCGATCCAGCCCTGCACGTCCGCTGGGATCTCGGCGGCCGGACTGGTTGGCGGCGGCGCCGCCTGTGTTGCTCCTGGTCTGCTGCCAGGCGGCACCCCTCGCCCCGGTTGCCCCTGGGCCAGGGCCGCCCAGGGTTGGCCGGTCAGATCCAGCGTCAGCAGGGCCGCCAGGGCCAGCAGCCGTGAGGCCCTGCGCCCCCTGCCTCGGGCGGGGCTGTGCAGATGGTCCATGGCTTGTTTCATGTATCGCTTCATATTCCTCACTCCTTTACCTTGAGAATCTGAAAGCTGTTGAGGAAGCGCAGGGCATCCGGCTCCAATGCGGCAGCGAGGCGATCGCTGGTGCCCACGGTGAGTTCGTAGAGGCGATTGCCGGCCACCACCAGGCGGGTGAAGGTGGTGGAGGCGCCGGAGGAGTGGCGTTCGCCCTGCCAGACCAGATCCACCGCCTGCTGACCATTGACGCTGAGGCGCTTGGCGCGCACCAAGGTGGCACCACGACCCTCCAGGCGGCTGCGCAGCGATTGCACCTGGCTGTTCAGCCAACCTTCGCGGTAGGCCTGGGTTCTGGGGGTGCCCTCCACCTCCGTGGCCAGCAGGCCAAAAGCCACCTCATAGCTGCCGCCGGAGATCGTGAATTGCTGATAGCGACGACCGGCATTAACGCCCCGGTCTATCTTCACATTGGGGGCTGGATTGCCGCAGCGGGCGCCGGGGCGCTCCACTGGGCAGAGGCCTGGGATCTTCATAGCAAAAGAGCCATCCGGGGCTACATAAGCACGCAAGGGCAGCTGCAGACGGGTGAGGATAGCACCGGTCTGCTGTTGGGCGATCAGCAGATCCGGCGGCCTCAGCCCAGAACGGCTCAGGGCATGGCCGGGCGGCGCCAGAGCCATAGCCAGCACGGCCGAAACAGGGAGATAACGACGATCAAGAAACATGATTTCATCCCGAGATGGGTTGAGAAAATTAAATTATCAGCCAGCATGAGTCTGGCTTGGCCATGGATGGCGCCGTTCCAGGCCTGCTTAGAGACTCATCAATCACAGCGGGTTCCATGCAGCTCCGACAACGCACAGGGATCAATTCCCATTGGGCCGCTGCTGCGGCGGATCCAATAGTCCACAGCCCGGTTGTAGTCCTGCATGCGTGTAGGCCAGCCGGGAGCCGGCCCGTTGCTGCCGCCGCTGCTGGGATAGCTCTGCGGCGGCCGCGGTGCCCGTGGAGGCGACTGATAGGTCCATTGGGCGAGGAGGATTTCCGCAGGGCCAGGGCTGATCTGGAGGCCCACCTCAGGCTTTGCGGCCTGAGCAGCCTGAGCGAGCAGGGGGGCACCGAGCAGCCCCAGCAGCCCCATCAGGGAGGCGGCCTGGCCACAACGACGAGAAATTCTGAGAATGGTCATGGGAGCAGGGAATGGGAAGGAGCGGCGCCGCCGCAGTGGAGCGCCACCACCCCTTGTTCGGGCAGGGCTCAGCCTGATTCCAGAAGCTGGCTCCTGGCTGTGGGATTGGCCACCACCGGGCCGGGATCCCCGCCGAACAGCCGCAGCACCAGCACCACCCGGCTGTAGCCGGAGCGATGCAGGCGCTCAGCGCCGATGCGGCTGGTGCCATGGCGCAGCCGTGTGGCGGCGAACAGCAGCGCATCGCCGGCCGCCAGCGGCACCGGTTCCCCCTCCAGCTCGAGGTCGCCGCCGAGTTGCGGCTGCGGCAGGCCCTGCAGGCAGATCAGCAGCTGCGTGTCGCCCTCGTGATCGCGATGGAGCGGCACCCGGTTGCCAGGCCGGTAGCGGTTGATCCACAGCTGATCGCGCTCGGGATCGAATGCCTGCACAGCGGCGAGCGCCGCCAGGTGTTGGCGCAGGGCCGGCTCGCGGAAGGGAAAGCCGAGCCGGGAGTGCAGGGCGGGACCACCCTGCTCCAGCCACAGCTCCCCGCCCGGCCCGTCCACATGCACCGTGCGCAGCGGCAGGTCGCGGCTGCAGACCTCCCAGGCGGAGGCCAGATCCGGCGGGAGGAATCCCGGCAGCAGCAGCCAGCCCCGCTGGCGATAGAGCCCCTGCTGCCGCTGCAGCGCTGGCCCATGCGACAACGGGCCAGGCATCAGCCCGCTGGGTAGCAGGGGCCGGTGCCCGGGGTGCAGTTCACCGGCGAGCAGGCGGGGGAACAGGGGCCCGACGCGGGATAGCAGGAGTAGGGGGAGCAGTACGTCCCCGGCGAGCAGGAGCCCGGCACACAGGCCTGCGGCTCATTGGCATCATGCTCCGCCAGACGCTGCTGCTCCAGCTCCTGCACCCGCTGGCGGAAGCCCTGCAGCCGCCGCGACTGGAGGATGGCGCTCAGGCCCTGGCGCACGTCGCCCAGCCGTGTGGCGCGCGAGAACACACAGGGGAAGGCCTCACCGCTGGGGGTGACGCAGAGCTTGCCCTTCCAGCACTGGCCGCAGAGCTGCTCGAAGCGCTCGCCCTCCAGCTCGGACTGGAGCTGGAGCTGGGGCTCGGCGGTTGCTGTGCCACGCCCCACGCCGCGCTCCTGATCAAAGCCCACCTGCTGCACACCGAGCTGCTGCAGGAAGGCGATCGCCTCCGGGCCATGGCCGGGGTTGGCGTCGGTTTCGATCACGCCCACCCGCAGCGGCAGGTCCGCCGCCAGCGCTGAGCGGATGCCGCCCACGGTGCGCTGCCAGCTGCCCTTGCCCTGGGTCACCTGCTCATGGACAGCAGCATCCACTGAATAGAAGGAGGTGGCCAGCTGCACGTGGTTGCGCTGGAAGCAGCCGATCAGGCCGTCATCGAGGCGGGTGGCGTTGGTGAACACCTCGATCAGCTCGAAGTGGCGGTGATTGGCGTGGTCGATCAGATCAGACAGGTGGGGATGCAGGGTGGGCTCACCGCCGATGAACTGCAGCTGGCGGCAGCCCAGGGCGGCGGCCTGATCGATCACCGCACACCAGTCGTCGTAACGCATGGCGCCCAGCAGGTCGCCGAGGGGGCTGGAGTCGGCATAACAGTGCGAACAGTTGAGGTTGCACTTGCCGGTGATCTCCAGCCAGAGAAAATCGAGGCCGCCGAGCAACGCCGAGGGCTCAGCGGCCCGGAGGCTGGAGGCATGGGACAGGGAAGGCATGGAGCGTGTGGCGAAGGACAAGCGGAGCCGCGCCCGTGGCGGAGAAGGCCTCCGCCCGTGCCGACCGCTGGCTCCAACGCCCGCTTGTTCCGGTGCGGCGCCGCTGATTCCGGCGGCTGTTCTCACGACCGGATCGCCCCCCCGCCCGATCACCTGTCGCGCCTGCCGCCGTGCCCCTGCGCCGGCCGGAATCACGCGCATGCCCCGCGAACAAGGGGGAGGGCAGCGCTCTGCGGAGCCACCCCGGTCGTTGGTCCACCAACATGGTGGTGTCAGCCCCCTGGGGGATGCCTGCGGCGGGGATGCTTTTTCTCAGCACAGAGCGCTCAATCCTTAACCTTGCTTAGACAACCACAATGATCAACCTTTACGACTTAGATCCGGTCCAGGCCGCTCTTGTTGATGAGTCATCAGGATTGCCGCCCGGCATTGTGACGCAGATTTATGACGATTACGGAGGGGCTTATTCGGAGGATCTCCTCCAGAGCGGTATCATCGTTCATCCCCAGATTGTTGCCGCGATAGCTTTGACCTTGGGGGAGTCCTACGTATATGCGCTCCTTTCGCAGGACCACGAAGTAGGAGCGTCTCTGGTCTACGGGTCAGTTCTTCTGGGCCGATCGGGGATACCGGAAAGAGTTTATGACATGGCGTGTTCGGCTTTTGAACCGGATATCGACCTTCCGGTTGAAACTCTCGACTTAATTGAGCACGCATTCGAAGCAGCAGCGAATCTGCGTGCGAGAACCACCGACGATTCGAAGGAAAAGAACGTTGTGAATCTCTCTGAAATGGTAAAAATGAGCGTCGAGGATGCCATAGATTTCGGTCACTACCAGAGACCAACGACCCCCGCTCCTCACCCAACCTTCGACCGCTTCTGCGAGATGTTTAATCAGATACGGGAGGCGGTCGTTGAAGGAAGGCGCGTTGACGATGCTTTTTTTCAGAGCAAGGAGCCAAGCACCGAGAACTATCTGCGCGCGATATTCGGGTCGAAACTCGAGCACGACTGTCCAGTTCGGCAGCAAGCCCGGGAATATCTTAAAGCGCTCGATCCAGTTATCAGCAACTGGATCTTCCGGCCGAGGTAGTGAAAGCCCACACGAGCTCGAAACCGCCTCGGGCTCATTTTTTACAAATCCGATCCAGGTAACCAAGAAAACAAACGAACCACCATGACGCAGTTCACCACACCACCATCCCCACAATCCCAACCCTCAACCCTAACGCCCGCACCAGCCCGAGCGACAGACACTATCTCTATCGCCAGGTTTAAGGAACTCTTTGAACAGGTCTACAAGGTCGACTTTGATCTGGGAGACATGTACCACGAGCTCGTTCAACATGCCGGGTCGGGGGTGTCGGAGGTTGGGGAGATAAGTGCGACTCGAATGCAGTATGTCGAGGAGGCGGTCCGTGATGTGGTAGCAAAGGATACCGCACTACAGACCGAAACACTGAGCGCTCTGATGAGTAATAGGGAGTTCGTGGCAAAGGTCTCCGAGGGATTTGAGAGACTCCGCGAGGAAAGGTCGGAGATGGCGGATAGCTTGAAAGGACTCGCCAGTATGGAGGAACTTCTCAAGAGCACTGCTGAAACTAACGTAGCCTTGATTTCGGGTGTCTGGGAGAAGCTCGACGACCTCGGAATGTACAATACTGGCCCTGGGATCCACTCTGCGGGTAGACACGAGTATCGACTCACAGAACTTCGCTCAGCCGCTGAGATGTTGGGAAGGGGCGACAAGGAGGCGGCACGAGCTGCGGCAGAGGGCGTTGTGAAGGATTTGCGGGCGGAGTTAGAGGAGGTGCCCGCGCCTCACGTCGG
>JBJTWS010000327.1:0-6795 GCA_046081905.1 Synechococcus sp.
CAGGGTCGGTGAGCAGCTGGCTGTGGTCGAGCTTGCCCTCGAAGCCGTGGCCGTCCTCGGCCTCACCCATGCCGGTCTCCAGGGAGCCGAGGCAGCCCAGCTCGCCCTCCACGCTCACGCCGATGGCGTGGGCCACATCCACCACTTCCTTGGTCACCGCCACGTTGTACTCGTAGCTGGCGGGGGTCTTGGCGTCGGCCATCAGGGAGCCGTCCATCATCACCGAGGTGAAGCCGTTGGCGGCGGCGCCGTAGCAGGTGGCGGGGCTGTTGCCGTGGTCCTGGTGCATCACCACCGGGATGTCCGGATAGGTTTCCACGGCCGCCAGGATCAGGTGGCGCAGGAAGTTCTCACCGGCGTACTGGCGGGCGCCGCGGGAGGCCTGCAGGATCACCGGGGAGTCGGTCTCGTAGGCCGCCTCCATGATCGACTGCACCTGCTCGAGGTTGTTCACGTTGAAGGCAGGGATGCCGTAGCCGTTCTCAGCGGCGTGGTCGAGCAGCAGCCGAAGCGGAACGAGCGCCATGGATAGAACCTCGGATCGATGGGAACGGAACTGGGTGGCACCAGCGGGCCGGTTGGACCTGGCCCGGGACTCCCGCAGGCCTGCGGGCCAGGAGCGCGAGGATCGGTAGGGCCAACCCGCCTTGGTCTGGCGGCGAGTCTAGGGGATCCACTCCGCGCCACCGCTGCGCGCCAGATCACAGCAGCGCTGGCTGGCCACCGCTTCGGCCAGACCGGGCAGCATCGGCCGTCCTTCACGGATCGCCTCGGCCCACCACTGCTGGATCCGCGCCACCGGTGCGATGCGGCCGTCACCCCAGGTGCGGGAGAAAGCCAGGGTCTCATCGGCCGGCACGGGCCGCAGCGGCTCGCCGGGCCGGGCCATCGAGAGCTGGAAGCCGTGCACGTAGTCGCTCTGGTTGGGTGAGCCCAGCACCAGGGTGGCTTCGCTGCCGTAGAGCTCGATCCAGTAGCCGCGCCCCTGGCGCGTCACCGACGCCAGGGACACATGGGCCGGCACCCTCCCGCCCGTGCGGGCCTCCAGTTCCAGCTGCAGCAGGGCGATGTCCTCCGCGTCCACCGGAGCCCGCCGCTCCGGTTCCCCGGGGAGGGGCCGCTCGGCGATGGCGGTGGCCAGCTGGGCCCGCAGCTCCTGGGTGGGGCCCACCAGCCAATGGAGCGTGTCGAAGGCGTGGGTGCCGAGGGCCCCGAGCACCCCGCCGCCCTCGCTCGCCTGGGAGTACCATGACCAGGGGCGCGAGGCATCGGCCCGGCTGCCCATCAGCCAGTCGAGCTTCACCAGCCAGGGCTCCCCCAGCACCCCCTGCTCCAGCAGGGCCGCCAGCTGCTGGAACAGGGGCACGGCCCGGTATTCGAAATCCACCCCCACGCAGCAGCGCTGCCGCAGGGCCAGCCGCTGCAGCTCCTCGATCTGCCCGGCGCTGAGGGCCACGGGCTTCTCCAGCAGCAGGTGCTTGCCCGCCAGCAGCGCCCGGCGGGCCAGCTCGAAGCGGGGACCCGGCGGCGTGGCGATCACCACCGCCTCGATCGTGGGATCGGCTAGCAGGGCGTCGAAGTCGGTGTGGCCGGGCAGCTCGGCCTGGCGGCAGGCAGCCTCCAGCCGCTCGGCGCGGGGGTGCCAGAGGGCCACCGCTTCGGTGAGGGCGCCGCTGCGCAGGGCGGTGAGATGCACCGCCTCGCCGAACCCCAGCCCCGCCACGGCCACGCGCACCGGGGCGGTGGAGCGGCGGGGACCGAGGCTGGAGAGGGTCGGAGGCATCGGGGATGAAGGGGCTGATGCAGGGATGGTGGGCTGGCGGGCGCGGCCCTCAGGCCGGCAGATCGGCGGCGGCGCGGCAGGCGGCCTCGATCACCGCGTCGATCAGTTCATCGCCACCGGAGGGCTGCCACTCCGCCTGGAAGCGGGGCAGGCCGTTCACGGAGGTGTCGCGGTAGAGCTGCTGGTCGCAGTCGAGTTCCATCACGTAGAGGTCGCCCATGCGGGGCCTGCCGTCGTCGCCGGCCGCGGGCAGGAAGCGGCTGAGCACGCTCACGGTGCCGCTGCGGGTGCGGCGCAGGCTGCCGGCATCCCACCATTGCTGGCCCGCCTCCGAGGCGGGCAGCTCCTGCCAGTTCACCGGTCCCGCCAGGGCGGGAGCGGCGGGGAACCCCAGCAGGGAGGCCAGCAGGGCGCCCGCCAGGAGCAGCCGCAGCAGGGCCTTGCGCAGCAGGGGCGCGGTCATCCGGCGACACCCGCTGGCCGCCGGCCGTGCAGCCGCAGCAGCCGCGCCAGGGTGGGCCGCAGCTGGGGCCGGGGCACGATCGTGTCCACGAAGCCGTGGTCCTGCAGGTATTCGGCGGTCTGGAAGCCGTCGGGCAGCGTCTCGCGCAGGGTCTGCTCGATCACCCGCCGACCGGCGAAGCCGATCAGTGCCTTCGGTTCGGCCAGGATCAGATCCCCCAGCATCGCGAAGCTGGCGGTAACGCCCCCGGTGGTGGGGTGGGTGAGCAGGGGGATGTAGAGCAGCTCGGCCTGGCGGTGCCGCTCCAGGGCGCCGGAGATCTTGGCCATCTGCATCAGGCTAAGCATCCCCTCCTGCATGCGCGCCCCACCGGAGGCGCACACGATCAGCACCGGCAGGTCGCGGTCGGTGGCCGTCTCGATCAGGCGGGTGAGCTTCTCGCCCACCACCGAGCCCATCGAGCCGCCCATGAAGCGGAAATCCATCACCCCCAGGGCCAGTGGATGGCCCTCCAGCCGGCAGAGGCCCGTCACCACAGCATCCCGCAGGCCGGTGCTGCGCTGGCTGTCGCGCAGGCGATCGGCGTAGCTGCGGCGGTCCTTGAAGGCGAGGGGATCGGTGGGGGCCAGGTCGAGGTCCAATGGCTCGAAGCTGCCCTCATCGCCGATCAGGCGTATGCGCTCCTCGCTGTCGATGCGGTGGTGGTAGCCGCAGCCCTTGCAGACGCTGGCATTGGCCTGCAGGTCCTTGCGGTAGATCACCAGCCCGCAGTCCGGGCATTTGCTCCAGAGGCCGTCGCCCTCGTCGGCATCCTGGCTGGCCCGCACCACAGGGGCTGCCTTGCGGCGGTCGGCGAACCAGTCGAACAGCGACACGGTGGGCTTCGAGGATCAGGCCATTTAAGGACCGGGCCAGCCGAGCAGCCGGAGCCAGGGCCCGTGGCCGCTCCACCAGAGCAGCACCGCCCCCGCCGCCAGGAAGGGTCCGAAGGGGAAGGGCTGGTGGCGGCCCAGCAGGCCCACCAGCCGCGCCACGCCGCCTACCAGGGCGCCGCCGGTCACGGCGAGGGCCACCGCGAGGCCGAGGCCGGCGGGGCCCAGCCAGGCTCCCATCAGGGCGGCGAGCTTGGCGTCGCCGAGGCCCAGGGCCGGCCGGCCGAGCAGTCGCTCCGCCAGGGCGCTGGTGCCCTCGAAGGCCAGCAGGCCCAGGCCCGCCGCCAGCAGGTGCTGGAACAGCAGGGCGCGGCCCACCACGTCGCCCTGGCTGAAGCCCACCAGGGCCGTGGTCGCCAGACCCAGCAGCACACCCCAGCGGCAGAGGGGCTCCGGCAGCCAGAGGCTGTCGAGGTCCACCAGCACCAGGGGGATCAGCCAGCTGGCCAGCAGCCAGCCGCCCACCACCACCAGCCAGGGGCTGGGATCGGGGCCGAGCCCATCGGGCCGGGCGGAGAGCATCGCCACCCAGAGGCCCGCCGTGAGCAGCTCCACCAGCAGGTAGCGGGGCGCGATCGGGTGGCGGCAGTGGCGGCAGCGGCCCCCCAGCCAGAGCCAGCCCAGCACCGGCAGGTTCTCGAACCAGCGCAGGGGGGTGCCGCAGTGGGGACAGTGGCTGGCGGGGCGGATCAGGGACTCCTCCCGCGGCAGCCGCCAGGCCACCACGTTCAGGAAGCTGCCCACGCAGGCCCCCAGCACGGCGGCCAGCAGGGCCAGGGCGGCGGGGGAGGGGAAGGCCACCGAGAGGATCAGGTCGGTGCTGGCCATCGGAGGAGCGGCGGTGTCAGGGGCGCTGGGGTGGGCGGGGATTGCGCAGCCGCGTGGGGGCCTGCCGGTTCGGCCGGCCGCGGATCATCTCGATCGGCACGAAGTGCTCCTCCGGGAGGAGCACCGGCAGCTCGAACACCACCCGGGGAGCGGCCGGCCCCTCCTGCCAGATGATGCCGATCGGTTCGGCGCTGCCGGGGCACTGCTCGAGATAGTGGAAATAGGCGCGCCGCACGTCCTGGAACACCCGGCGGCTGTCGATCTGATCGAGACGAAGTTCCGGCCGCGGGGACGTGCTCCCGGATCCGCTGGCTCCCTGGATCGTGAAGGAGGGGGTGGACGTGGCGGGTCGGGTGAAGGGAATCGGCCTCAACCAGTCCGATCGGCCCACCTACCTTAAGGGTGTCTCAGGATGGATGTATCGATCCCAACCGTCTGGATCAGACACTGCCTGGAGCAAAACCGTCCGGATCAGCGCCCGGGCCCGCTGAGAGGGGACCGGGCGCGCAGACAGTTCAGGCGAGCTTCTTCTTCTCCTCGATCATGCGGTGGATGATCGGGGTGAGGATCAGCTCCATGGCGAAGCCCATCTTGCCGCCGTTCACCACGATCGAGGTGGGGCTCGACATGAAGGAGTCGTGGATCATGTCGAGCAGGTAGGTGAAGTCGATCCCCCACTTCTCCCGGGCCCCCTTGCGGAAGTGGATGATCACGAAGCTCTCATCCGGCGTGGGGATGTTCCGGATCATGAACGGGTTGGAGGTGTCCACCGTGGGCACCCGCTGGAAGTTGATGTCCGTGCGGCTGAACTGCGGGCAGATGTGGTTGATGTAGTCGGGCATCCGCCGCAGGATCGTGTCCACGGTGGCCTCGGCCGAGTAGCCGCGCTCGGCGTTGTCGCGGGCGATCTTCTGGATCCACTCCAGGTTCACGATCGGCACCACGCCCACCAGCAGGTCGGCCAGACCGGCCACGTCGTAGCCCTCGCCCTTCACGCCGCCGTGGAGCCCCTCATAGAAGAGCAGGTCGGTGCCGGCGGGGATGGGCTCCCAGGGGGTGAACTGGCCGGGCTCCAGGTTGGTGCCGAGGCGGCCGTTGTGCTCGGCGGCCTCCTCGACGGAGTGGAGGTAGTAGCGCTTCTGGCCGCCGCCGGTCTCGCCGTAGGTCTGGAAGAGCTCGGCGAGCTTGTCGAACAGGTTGGCCTCGGGGCCGAAGTGGGAGAAGTTCTCCCCCTTGGCCAGGGCAGCGGCCATGGCCTCCTTCATGGGGCCCCGCTCGTAACGGTGGTAGCTGTCGCCCTCCACCACGGCCGGGGTGATGCCTTCGCGCTTGAAGATGTGCTCGAAGGCCCGCTTCACGGTGCTGGTTCCTGCGCCGGAGGAACCGGTGACGGCGACGACCGGGTGACGCTTCGACATCGGCGCAGGCAGCGAAAAACGGTAGTGAGTTTGGCAGGTCGCCGGACCGGGCCCCTCGCGGTGGCCGCTGGCGACCGGTTTCAGGCCTCCAGGGCCGCCAGCAGCTGCTCGCCCATGGCCCGGCAGCCCAGGGGGGTGCAGCCCTCAGCCATCAGGTCGCCGGTGCGGTAGCCGGCCGCCAGCACCTGATCCACCGCCCGCTCCAGGTCGGCGGCGGCGGCCTCTTCCTTCAGGCCCACCCGCAGCAGCATGGCGGCGCTGAGCACCATCGCACTCGGGTTGGCCTTGTCCTGGCCGGCGATGTCCGGGGCGGAGCCGTGGATCGGCTCGAACAGGCCCGGGCCGCTCTCCCCGAGGGAGGCGGAGGGCAGCATGCCGATCGAGCCGCTGAGCATGGCGGCCTCATCGCTGAGGATGTCGCCGAAGAGATTGCTGGTGAGCAGCACGTCGAACTGGCGCGGGTTGCGCACCAGCTGCATGGCCGCGTTGTCCACGTACATGTGGCTCAGTTCCACCGCGGGGTAGCTGCTGGCGTGCAGGGCCTCGACCCGGTCGCGCCAGAGCTGGCTCACATCGAGCACATTGGCCTTGTCGACGCTGCAGAGGCGGCCGCCGCGCTGTTGGGCCAGCTCGAAGCCCACCTTCGCGATCCGGTCGATCTCGTAATCGAAGTAGGCCATGGTGTTGAAGCCGCGCACGCGGCCCTCGGCCTCCACCCGGCCCTTGGGAGTGCCGAAGTACACGCCGCCGGTGAGCTCCCGCACCACCATGAGGTCCACCCCCTCGATCACCTCGCGCTTGAGGGTGGAGGCATCGATCAGGGCCGGCAGGATCTTCACCGGCCGCAGGTTGGCGAACAGGCCCAGGCCGGCCCGCAGCCCCAGCAGGCCGGTTTCGGGGCGCTTCTCGCGGGGGAGGGTGTCGTATTGGGGGGAGCCGATCGCGGCCAGCAGCACCGCATCGGCGGCTTTGCAGGCCTCCAGGGTGCTGGCCGGCAGCGGTTCGCCGGTGGCGTCGATGGCGGCGCCCCCCATCGGCTGCTCGTCGTACGCGAGCGCAAAGCCATGGCGGCGGCTCACCGCATCGAGCAGCTGGCGGGCCACCGCCGTGATCTCCGGACCGATGCCGTCGCCGGGCAGCAGGGTGATCCGGTAGCTGGGCATGGGGAGCTGGGCAGGCTGGGCGCGAGGCTACGGCCTGGACGGGTCCGTCGCCAGCGGCGCAGAGGGCATCAGTCGTCAGTGCCGGCGGGGGGGAGCCGCTTCTCCAGCTGCCGCAGGGTGCGGGCCAGCTCCGGCAGTTTGTTGAAGGCGGCGGAGCAGCGCAGCCAGAGGCGGTTGGGGATGGCGGGATAGCCGCTCACCACCTCGC
>JBJTWS010000328.1:0-7539 GCA_046081905.1 Synechococcus sp.
ATGCACACCTGTCCGTGGTTCCACGCCAAGAAAATGGCCAATGCGCCGGCGCAGAACCTGGTGCAGCTGGGCATCGGCGGCTGGCAGGTGCCCCGCGAAGGCGTGAAGGTGTGCCGGGAGCGGGGCACCAACGTGCTCACGGTCACCGACATCTGCGAGATGGGGCTGGAGGCCGCTGCCCAGTTCGCAATTGAGCGGGCCACCGATGGCACCGACTGCGTGTACATCTCCTTCGACATCGACTGCATCGATGCCGGTTTCGTGCCCGGCACCGGCTGGCCCGAGCCCGGCGGCCTGCTGCCGCGCGAGGCCCTCAAGCTGCTCGAGCTGATCGTGCGCAACGTGCCCGTCTGCGGCCTCGAGGTGGTGGAGGTGTCGCCCCCCTACGACATCAGCGACATGACCTCCCTGATGGCCACCCGGGTGATCTGCGACACCATGGCCCACCTGGTGGTGAGCGGTCAGCTGCCGCGTAAAGACAAGCCCAGCTGGATCAGCGACGTCTGCAACATGAACGTCGATCAGAAGTGGCGGTAAGGGCATGCACGAAGTCGACATGACCAAGTGTCTGCTGCTGGCCCTGCAGGACTGGCGGCGCCAGCACGAGCCGGAGCAGCCCACGGTGGACACCGTTCATCTGCTGGTGGGTGACTTCACCTGTGTGGAACCCGAGCAGCTGGTGTTCACCTGGACGGCCGCCGTGGCCGGCAGCTGGCTGGACGGCGCCCTCCTGGCCATCGAAACGGTGCCCCTCAAGGGCCGCTGCGTGTGCTGCGGCAGCACCTACGCCCCGGCGGCCGAGCGGGGCTACCGCTCCCCCTGCTGCGATCACCCGATGGAGGAAATCGTGAGCGGCCGCGAACTCAAGATCCGCAGCGTCGATTACAGCCTCAACCCCACCACCCTCTCCCGCGCCTGAACGCCATGCACATGCCCCTGGAAGACACGCTGGGTCTGAATCTGCTGGCGGCCAACCAGCACCAGGCCGAGCACAACCGCGAGCACTTCGACGCCTGGAACCTGCTCTGCCTCAACGTGATGAGCAGCCCCGGCGCCGGCAAGACCTCCCTGCTGGAGCGCTCCCTGGCCGAGCTGGCCCCCCGCTACGCCATGGCGGTGCTGGAGGGCGACATGACCACCCAGCTCGATGCCCAGCGGCTGGAGGCCGTGGGCGTGCCGGTGGTGCCGATCACCACCGGCCGCGCCTGCCATCTCGATGCGGCGATGGTGAGCGGCGGCGTGAAGCGGCTGCGCCAGCGCCTGGACCCCGCCGGGCTCGACATCCTCTGGGTGGAGAACGTGGGCAACTTGGTGTGTCCCGCCGAATTCGAGGTGGGGGAACACCGCAAGGTGGCCCTGCTGAGTGTCACCGAGGGGGAGGACAAGCCGCTCAAGTACCCGGTGATGTTCCGGGAGGCCGACTGCGTGCTGATCACCAAGACCGACCTGCTGCCATACCTGCCGGTGCAGGTGGAGCGGATCGAGGCGCACATCCGCCAGGTGAACCCCCGCTGTGCGGTGATCCGGGTGTCGGCCACGAGCGGCGAGGGGCTCGACGCCTGGCACGGCTGGCTGGCGGAGCAGCAGGCGAGCGTGACCGCCGCCGCGGCGCCCGCCTCTGCGGCGCTGGTGGCCCGATGAGCAGCGCCCCCACGCCCAGCATCGAGGACACCCGGGCGCAGCTGGAGGCCCGCGGCGTGCGCTACGCCCTGGCGAGCTTCGTGGACCTGCACGGGGTGTGCAAAGCCAAGGCGGTGCCGCTCGGTCATCTGGGCGCCATGCTGGCCGGCTCCGAGCTGTTCACCGGCGCCGCCCTCGACGGCGTGCCCCAGGACGTGAGCGACGACGAGGTGGCCGCCCTGCCGGATCTGCGCTCGGCCACGGTGCTGCCCTGGCGCCCCGACACGGTGTGGATGGCCAGCACGCTGCACCTGCATGGCCAGCCCTTCGAGGCCTGCAGCCGCGCCATCCTCGAGCGGGTGCGGCAGCAGGCCGCCGACCTGGGGCTGCGCTTCAACCTCGGCGTGGAGACGGAATTCTTCGTGCTGCGCCGCGCGGCGGACGGCACCTTTCATCCCGCCAGCGACGCCGACAGCCTCGACAAACCCTGCTACGACCTGCGCGGCCTGCTCGACAACCTCCCCTGGCTCGATGAGCTGGTGCAGGCGATGAACAGCCTGGGCTGGGGCGTGTACTCCTTCGACCACGAGGACGGAAACGGCCAGTTCGAGACCGACTTCGGCTATGCCGATGCCCTGGTGACCGCCGACCGGGTGACCTTCTTCCGGCTGATGGCGCGCGAGATCACGCGGAAACACGGGCTGATCGCCAGCTTCATGCCCAAGCCGTTCGCCGACCGCACCGGCAGCGGCGCCCACTTCAACATGTCGCTGGCCGACCTGGAGAGCGGCCTCAATCGGTTCACGCCCGAGGACGGCCGCAGCGGCTGGGTGAGTCCGCTGGGCCGCCAGTTCATCGCCGGGATCCTGCGTCACGCCCCGGCCATCTGCGCCGTGATCGCCCCCACGGTGAACAACAACCGCACCAACATGCTGCGCATCCCCGGTGCCGGCAGCCGGGTGGAATGCCGCGCCGCCGACAGCTCCTGCAACCCCTACCTGGCGGCGGCGATGCTGCTGGCCGCCGGCCTCGAGGGCATCCGCGAGGGGCTCGATCCGGGGGAGCCCAACCTGGTGAACGCCTACCGGCTCAGCCCGGAAGAACGGGCCGCGCGGGGCCTGTTCACCCTGCCGCGCACGCTCGGGGAGGCGATCGAGGCCTTCGCCGCCGATCCCCTCGGCCGCCAGGTGTTCGGCGAGGCCATGGCCGATGCCTTCATCGCCTTCAAGCGGGAGGAATGGGCCAGCTACCACGGTGCCATCTCCGCCTGGGAAACCGAGCGCTACCTGGAGCTGTTCTGAGCCATGGCCCGCCTCACTCATCGGCCGGCGGGCCTTCGGGGAATCCCCCCCTGAACCCAGCCTTTCTGCACCCGATCGACATCCCCCATCCGCCGTTCAGTCCCCGGAGCACCCATGACCCACCCGAACCCTCCCCGCACCCGCCGCCGTATCCGCGTGCTGGCCACGCTGCTGATGCTCGGCCTCGGCGCCGGCGCCCTCACGGCCTGCGGGCAGAGTCCGCAGGGCGGTGCGGGCGACACCCCCGTGCGGATCGGCTTCAGCGCCTGGCCCGGCTGGATCCCCTGGCAGGTGACGGAAGAGAAGGGCCTGTGGGGCACACCCGTGACGCTGCAGTGGTTTGACGGCTACCTCGATTCGATCAACGCCCTGAACGCGGGCCAGCTCGACTGCAACAGCCAGACCCTCAACGACACGATCAGCTCGATCGCCGGCGGCTCCGACCTGCAGGTGGTGCTCACCAACGACAACTCCACCGGCAACGACCAGATCATCGTCGCCGAGGGCATCAATTCCGTGGCCGATCTCAAGGGCAAGAAGGTGGCGGCCGAAGAAGGCACGGTGGACCACTACCTGCTGCTGCTGGGCCTGAAGAAAGCTGGACTCAAGGCGGAGGACATCACCTTCGTGCCCCTGGAGACCGGCGCCGCCGCCGCCGCCTTCGTGGCCGGGCAGGTGGATGCGGTGGGGGTGTTCGCTCCCTTCACCACCCAGGCGCTGAAGCGCAGCGGCAGCAAGACCCTCTTCTCCTCGAAGGACTTCCCCGGCGCCATCAGCGACCACCTGGTGTGCCGCACCGAGTTCGTGGCCAAGAACCCCGAGAAGCTGCAGAAAATCGTGGATGCCTGGTTCGCCACCCTGGCGGAGATCAAGGCCAACCCCGGCCCCTCGCTGGCCATCCTGAGCCAGCGGGCCGGCGTGAGTGAGGAGGAGTACAAGCAGTACGACGCCGGCACCACGATCTTCAGCCTGGAGGACAACCGCCAGGCCCTGAAGCCGGGCAGCACGATGGCGTCGCTGCCCTACGCCGCCGAGCAGATCAGCACCTTCCTGCAGACCGTGGGCCTGGCCAAGACCCCGCCGAAGCTCGATGGGTTGTTCGTGAGCACCTTCATCGACAACGCCAAGTGACACGCACGGCAGCCCAGGGGGATCCTGCGTCCTCGAAACTCCCCAACCGGGAGCAGCTGATGCGGCTGGCCCGGCACCCCTGGGTGCTGGGCCTCACCGGGGTACTCGCGGTGGTGCTGATCTGGACCGCCATCACCAGCGCCGCTCTTGTGGACAAGCTGTTCCTGCCCAGCCCGGCCGCCGTGATGGCTGCCGGGCAGAGCCAGGCGGCCCAGGGCATTCTCTGGGCCGATCTGGTGGCCAGCGTGGGCCGGGTGTTCGCCGGTTTCGCCCTGTCGGCGGCGGTGGCCCTGCCCCTGGGCATCACCATGGGCACCAGCACGGTGATCTGCCGCCTGCTGGAGCCGCTGATGGCCCTGATCCGCTACATGCCAGCGCCCGCCTTCATTCCGCTGCTTATCATCTACTTCGGCCTGGGCGAGCTGCCCAAGGTCCTGCTGATCTTCATCGGCACCCTGTTCTTCAACACCTTGATGATCATGGATGCAGTGAAGTTCGTGCCCAACGAACTGGTGGAGACGGCGCTCACCCTGGGGGGCCGCACGTCCCAGGTGCTGCTGCGGGTGATCACTCCCTGCATCGCCCCCCAGGTGATCGACGCCTACCGGATCAACATGGCCTCGGCCTGGAACCTGGTGATCGTGGCCGAGCTGGTGGCGGCCAATGAAGGGCTGGGCAAGCGCATCAGCCTGGCCCAGCGCTTCCTGCGCACCGATGAGATCTTCCTCGGCCTGATCGTGATCGGCCTGATCGGCCTGCTGATCGATCTGGGCTTCCGCCTGCTCCTGCGCCGCAGCTGCCGCTGGGCCACCTGAACCCTGCCTGCCATGCATCTCAGCGTCGACAATGTCTCCAAGACCTTTGGAGTGGGCCACCAGGCCAAGTGCGTGCTCGAAGGCATCACGTTCGAAGTGAACACCGGCGAGTTCGTGGCGCTGGTGGGCAGCTCGGGATCGGGCAAGTCCACGGTGATGCGGCTGGTGGCTGGGCTGGAGCGCCCCACCCATGGGGTGATCACGGTGGATGGCCAGGTGGTGCGAGGTCCCGGCTCCGACCGGGGCATGGTGTTCCAGAAATACAGCCTCTTTCCCTGGCTCACCGCCGCCCAGAACGTGGCCTTCGGCATGGAGCTGCAGGGCCTGCCCAAGCAGGAGATCCGCGAACGCACCGGCTACTACCTCGAGGTGGTGGGGCTCGCCGATGCGGCCCGCCGTCTGCCGCGGGAGCTCTCAGGCGGCATGCAGCAGCGGGTGGCGATCGCCCGCGCCCTGGCCGCCCAGCCGAAGGTGCTGCTGCTCGATGAACCCTTCGGCGCGCTCGATCTGCAGATCCGTGAATCGATGCAGGAGTTCCTGCACAAGCTGTGGCAGCGCACCGGCCTTTCGGCACTCCTGATCACCCACGATCTGGAGGAGGCGCTGCTGCTGGCCCAGCGGGTGCACATCTTGGCGCCCAGACCCGGCCGGATCATCCGCAGCGTGCAGGTGAAGCTGGATCACACCAACATGGCCCACCTGCGCGTGTCGCCGGAATTCCTGGAACTGCGTGAGGATCTGGCCCAGTGTCTGCGCAGCCTCGAACCGGCCTTCACCGGATGAGCACCTTCCTGCCGGCCGGCCTCTACGGCTCCGAGGCGGTGTCGCGCGAGGAGCGCACCCGCTACGTCCCCCGCTTCTGGCATCCGGTGGCGGTGGCGACCGATCTGGCGCCAGGCCAGGCCCTGGCGGCGGCGGTGCTGGAGGTGCCGGTTCTGCTGACCTGGCCGGCCGGGGAGGTCCAGCCGCGGGCCTTTCTCAACCGCTGCCCCCACCGGGGGGTGGCCCTGCTCAAGGCGGATCAGGGCGGTGTGGCCTGCCGCCGGTTGGTGTGCCCCTATCACGGCTGGGGCTACGGGCTCAATGGCCAGCTGCAGACCGCCACCCGGGAGGCCGAGTTTCTGGCCCCCTTCCGGCGGGAGGACTGGCCACTCACATCCCTGGCCTGCCAGGTGGCGGGCCCGCTGGTGTGGGTGGCGATCGGACCTGACCCGCTGCCCCTCAAGCAGCAGCTCGATCTGGTGCTGCAGGAGGCCGGGGGCCGCTGGGAGAGGCCCCGGCAGCTGCTGGCCCGCCACAGCCGGGAGATGGCCTGCAACTGGAAGATCGCCCATGACAACACCCTGGACGACTACCACGTGGCCGTCGCCCATCCGCAGACCCTGCACCGCGAGCAGGGGCCGGTGCGGCACTACCGCCATGCCCTCAGCAGCCACGGCTCCCTGCTGGCCACCCCGCTGGACGGGGGTGAGTTTCTCACCTTCGGACTGGCGCCCTGGACCCATCTGCTGCTCTGGCCGGATGGCCGCCTGGCGGTGGTCAACTTCCCGCCGCTGACCACGGCGCGCTGCCGCATGGAGCTCTGGCTGCTGGGGGAGGAGCAGCACGCCGCTGGTGCCTCCGTCTGGCTGGAGGGGATGCTGACGTTTCTGGAGGAGGACCGCCGTCTGGTGGAGTCGGCGCAGCGGGGGTACGCCAGCGGGCTGACGCCCGGCCCGCCGCACCGGCTGGAGCAGCGGCTGCTGCAGCACCAGCGGCTCTACGCGGATCTGATGGGGATCAGGGAGAGGGATCCAGCCCACCCGAGCGGATCCAGCGGGCCATCGCCGTGTTGAACTCGAGCAGGTCGGCCACCGGCTGACGGCTGAAGGGCAGCTGCGGCAGATAGCCGTCCGGGCCGAACTCGGGGGTGACCGTGAGCGGCGGAGCGCCCGGTGGACGATGACACGCGAACAGCTGCCAGCAACGGCGGTGCGCTTCCAGAGCCTCGGCCCACGCCGGGGCAAAGGGGTGCCCCACCGAGGGGCCCTGGGCGTGGCCGACGCGGGCGTGGATGTGCTCCACCCGCGGGGCCATGGCGGCCACAGGCGCCAGCTCCGGTGTCATCAGCCGCTCGGCCACCGCGCACCAGTGGCTGAGATCGGCCGTGAGCCGCAGGCTGGGAAAAGCCTCCAGATAGGCCTCCATCAACCAGGGGCTGTAGAAGCTGCGGGAGCGGTGCGTCTCGAAGCTCACCGCCAGCTCCGACGCCGCCGCCAGATCCAGGGCCTGGCGCCAGAACGCCTGCTGCTGGCCCCAGGGCCAGGCATCGCAGCCAGTGATCACGGTGAGCTTGTAGGGCTCCCAGTCCCTGGCCTGCTCCAGCAGAGCGGCCAGCTCCTCGAGATGGTCGGCAGGACTCCAGTGGAGCGATGGCACGTAGTCGCCGCCGGTGACGATCTCAAGGATCAGGGCCAGACCAGCCGCCTCCAGCTCGGACCTCAGGCTGGCGGGTGCACGGCCAGTAAAGACAGGATGATGGAGGTTGGCCTCCCCCCACTGTCAGCAAAGAAGTCCGCTCGGTCTGAACCGTCCATCTGGGGGCTCAACCGATGACGATCATGACGAGCACCCCCTATGACGCCGCCCTGCGGGAGCAGATTCGCCAGCGCATGAGCCCGCCCAACCGGGAG
>JBJTWS010000329.1:0-4852 GCA_046081905.1 Synechococcus sp.
CACGATGGTTTTTTCCTTGGGGGTGAGATTCGCGTTCTCCAGCAGGGTCCAGACCGAGGCGGCGCGCTCCGCCTGTTCGGCGCGCTCCATGGGGGCGGGGTCGGGACTGGGAAGCACATCCACCAGCTCCGAGGGATCCGCCTTCGAGCGCACCGCCCCCTGGAGGCTCACCGTGACGCTGCGCAGTTCCCAGGCCAGCAGCTCCTCCACCTCCGCTTTCGGCATGGTCAGTGCTTGGGCCAGCTCAGCGGCGGAGGGGGGGTGGCCATTGACCTGCAGGTGTCGCGCCTTGGCCGCCCGCAGACGCGTCAGCTTCTCGTTGACATTGACCGGGATGCGGATGGTGCGGCTCTGGGTGGAGAGCGCCCGGTTCAGCCCCTGACGGATCCACCAGTAGGCATAAGTGCTGAATCGATGGCCGCGGGTGGGGTCGAACTTCTCCACCGCGCGGGTGAGGCCGAGGGTTCCCTCCTGGATCAGGTCGAGCAGGTCGAGGCCCTTGCCTTGGTAGCGCTTGGCCAGATTCACCACGAGGCGCAGGTTCGCCGTGATCATCTGGTCCTTGGCCCGCTCCCCCAGCCGCAGGGTGCGGCGCTCCACATCGCTGTAGTCGCAGGCAGGGCCGTGGCCACCAGCCTGCTGGCAGCGCTCCTGCAGGCCCACCATCGCCTGCACCTTGCGGCCCAGGGTGAGTTCCTGCTCGGGAGTGAGGAGTTGATGACGGCCGATTTCACCGAGAAACGCGCTGAGCGATGTCGCCATGACACCCACCTACCGAGACTGAAATGAACCTAGGCCGTTTCCTTCAAGGAGCAGAAACCCACGGAAAGGTTTCGGAGTTTGGGTCTGTGTTCTTAACCTCACTTTTGGTTTCGATCTGGATTCTGTTTCTTCGCGTTTGCTTCGCGTTCGCTATCGTCAGCCCTGCCCAGCGGGCACCCTCTCCTTCGCCTGCGTCCCTCCTCGTCGCCCCGGCGGCCAGGGCGCCTGGCTACCGTCGCGGCCACCGCGCTCCACTTCCCCCATGTCCGGGCTTGCCGCCATCCCCACGCCGGTGCTCTCCAGTGCCGGGGTGGCCTATGTGCACTACCTCAGCTTCATGGTCTGCTTTGCGGCCCTGGCGCTGGAGCGGCGCCTGATCCGGCCGGATCCCAGCCGCCAGGACGCCACGCTGATGGTGATCACCGACGTGGTCTACGGCCTGGCGGCCCTGGCCCTGCTGGGCAGCGGCATCCTGCGGGTGCTCTACTTCGGCCAGGGCAGCGCATTCTACACTGAGAACCCCCTGTTCTGGTGGAAGGTGGGGGTGTATCTCTCGGTGGGGGCGCTGTCGCTCTATCCCACTGTCACCTACATCCTCTGGGCGATCCCCCTGCGCCGCGGCGAGGCGCCGGCCGTGAGCGAGGCCCTCGCGCGCCGTCTGGCCTGGGTGCTCAACATCGAACTGGTGGGCTTTGCCGCCATCCCCCTGATGGCCACCCTGATGGCCCGCGGCGTGGGTCTGCCCGCCGGCCTCGGGTGAGCGGGCGTCGCCCCCCGCGGGCCCGCCCCGGCCGTATCGGCAGTCTCCTCCTTGGGCTCGGCGCCCTTGCCCCACTGTCCGCCGCCCAGGCTCAGCCCCTCTCCCATTCCGGTGGGGCCTGCGTTCTGCCCGAGGCGGAGCGTGCGGCCTCCGTCCCGACGCCGGCGCCGCAGCCCCCCCGCCCGGAGCCGGCCCCGGGGAATGCCGATTACCGCTACCAGCTGCGCGCCGGCCCCTGGGGCTGGGTGCACCGTTCCCCCTGGTGCGTGTGGATCGAGCCCCTCGGTACCTCGCCCTCGCTCTGGGACCGCCGCTGGAGCGAGGCCGTGGAGGCGGCCCTGGTGCGCTGGCAGGAGATCCTCCCGATCGAGCGGGTGAAGGTTCCCAGCGCCGCCCAGATCCAGCTGCTGCGCCGGCGGCCGCCCCTGCGGCTGCTGGAGGGGGAGCAACGGGCCAGCCATGGCCGCGCCGAGTTTCTCGGCGCCCGCTGGGTGCGCCGCCAGGGCAGCTGGCGGCTGGAGCCCCGCCTGCGGGTGCTGCTCTCCCCCGGCCAGCGGCAGAGCGGCATCGAGGCCACGGCCCTCCATGAGCTCGGGCACGGCTTCGGGCTCTGGGGCCACAGCGACCTGAGCGGCGATGTGATGGCCGCGGTGCCCGGGGCGCAGCCGGTGCTGCAGATCAGCCCCCGGGATCGGGCCACCCTGCTCTGGCTGCAGCAGCAGCCGAGCCTGTTCGCCCCGGGTTCAGGCGGCGAGGCCCTGCCACCGCCGGCTGACGCCGAGGGCCAGCAGGAAGCCGATCAGCTGCACGATCACCACACAGGGGCCGGAGGGGAGATTCAGCACCGCTGAGGCCAGCACCCCCACCACGGCGCCGCCACTGCCCAGGCCGGCGGCCAGCAGCACATAGCCACCGAAATGGCGGCTCACCAGCCGGGAGGCACAGGCGGGAATCACCACAAAGGCACTGATCAGCAGCACCCCCACCACCTTGATCGACACCGCCACCACCACCGCCAGCACCACCACGAACAGCAGCCGCTGGCGCGGCACCGCCACGCCGCGGGAGAGAGCCAGGGAGGGATCGAGGCTGAGCAGGATCTGGCTGCTGCGGGTGAGCAGCAGGTAGCCGCCCGTCCCCAGCAACAGCAAGGTCACCTGCAGCAGGTCGAGCCCGTCCACGCCGAGGATGTCGCCGAAGAGGAGTTGCTGCAGCCCGCCCTGGTAGCCGGGCAGGGCGCTGAGGGCCACCACGGCGATCGCCAGGGAGGAGGAATAGATGATGTTCAGCAGCGCGTCGGTGGGCAGTGGGCTGTGCTGCACCAGGTGATTCACCAGCAGCGCGAACAGCACCGCGAAGGGGATCAGCACCAGGGTGGGATTGAGGCCCAGGGCCACCCCCAGGCTGATGCCGAGCAGGGCCGAGTGGCCCAGGGCATCGGAGAAGAAGGAGAGCTGCCGCAGCACCGCGAAACTGCCGAGCACGCCGCCAAGGGCGCCGGTGAGGCCCCCGGCCAGCAGGGCCCGCTGCAGGAAGGGCAGGGCGAGCAGCTCCTGCAGGGAGGCGGCGTCGGCCACGGGTGCCAAGGCGGCCTCAGGGGGTGTGGTGGTGGTGGTAGCTCACGTAGCCGCGGCCGTAGAGCCGCTCCAGCTGCGCTGGCTGGAGGGCATGGTCGGGGCTGCCGGAGCAGCGCAGGCTGCGGTTCAGGCAGAGCACCCCGTCGCAGGTGCGGCGCACCATCTCCAGATCATGGGAAACCTGCAGGATGGTCCAGCCCTCGCTCCGCCGCAGGCTGAAGAGCAGCTGCTGGAAGGCTTCGCTGGCCTGGGGGTCGAGGCCCGCCTGGGCCTCATCGAGCACCAGCAGCCGCCGGGGGCGCACCAAGCAGAAGGCCAGCAGGGCCCGCTTGAGCTGCCCGCCGGAGAGGTCGCTGAGCCGCTGTTCCCCCAGGCTGCCGCAGCCCGCCTTGGCCAGGGCGGTGTGGATGGCCTCCCGCCGGCGGTCGCCGCCGCTCCAGGGCAGGCGCAGCGCGGCGCCATCCCAGCCGAGCCCCACGAATTCCGTCACGGTGAGCGGGATGCGACCGCTCAGGGCGAGTCGCTGGGGGAGGTAGGCGATCTGTTCGCGCACGGCGGCCGGCAGGCGGCCCTGCTCGCCCAGGGGATGGCCCAGCAGCCGCACCTGGCCCGCCTGGTGGGGCAGCAGCCCGAGGATGGCCTGCACCAGGGTGCTCTTGCCGGCGCCGTTGGGCCCCACCAGGGCGGTGTCGGATTCGGCGGCGAGGGAGAAGCTCACGTTCTCCACCGCGGTGGTGCCCCGCCGCCGCACCGTGAGGCCGCTGACTTCGAGAATCATTTCCGCCATCCCGTCAACCTAGCGATCCACCGGGGGGACGCCCAGCACCGTTGCCACGGCGGCTCCGTTCGCCTCCATGGTGCGCAGGTAGCGGGTGGCGGCGGGCTCGCTCGTCTCCTCCCCCCGCTCCAGGGGATCGAAGCGCACGATCGGCAGGTTCAGGTCGCGGGAGAGGGCCTGCAGGGCCCGGTTCTGCTGCTGGGGCTCGGCCAGCAGTCCCCGCAATCCCTCGCGGCGGGCGATGCGGCCGGCCTGCTCCAGGGCGGCGATCGAGGGACTCTCGCCCGGGAGGGTGGCCAGCACGGCCCGCTGCAGCCCGTAGCGCGCCGCGAAGTAGGGCAGCAGATCGTGGTAGGTCACCACGGTTTTCCCCCGGTGGGGGGCGAGGGTCCGCTCCAGGGACCGGTGCAGGGCGGTGAGTTCGCTGGAGAAGGTCTCGGCCCTGCGGGTGTAGCCCTCGCGGCAGCTGGGATCCGCGGCGATCAGTCCCTCGCGGATGGCCGCCACCTGCTGCCGGGCCCGCAGCGGATCAAGCCACACGTGGGGATTCACCGCATCGGCGCCCTCTCCGTGCCCGTGCCCATGGCCATGCCCGTGATCGTCCTCGTCGCCATGGCCGTGGCCATCGTCCGGCCCCGCCGGCAGGGGGGTGACGCCCCGACTGGCGTCGATCACCCGCAGATCCGGCCGGCCGGCGCCATCGATCAGGGGGAGTAGGAAGTCGTCGAGGCCGAGGCCGTTGCGCACGAGCACCCGGGCGCGGGCGAGCCGGGCCAGTTCGGAGGGGCGGGCCTGGAGGTCGTGGGGGTCGCTGGTGGGGGGAAAGAGGGGCTCCACCGTGGCGCAGTCGCCGGCCACGGCGCGGGTGAGCAGGGTGATCGGCAGCACCGTGGTCACCACCACCGGCCGCTCCGGCGCCGTGGCTGCCGCGCTGCTTGCCTCGGGGCCGGGCTTGCCCTGGGGGGTGGCGCAGCC
>JBJTWS010000330.1:0-6470 GCA_046081905.1 Synechococcus sp.
GTAGGGCCCTGTTGATCACGTCGGCCACCTTGTCGTCCTCATAGGTGCGGGGCCGACCCGGCCTGAGCTCGTCGTGCAGGCCCTCGATGCCCAGATCGAGGTAGCGCTGGCGCCACTTGCCCACCGTTGAGCCCCTGACGCCAAAGCGTTTGGCCACGGCCGTATTGGTCTCACCAGCAGCACAGACCAAAACGATCTGGGCGCGCTACACGATCGAATGCGGCAAGGTCCGCGATCCGGCGAGGCTCTGGAGCTGACTCACCTCGTCTGCCGACAGCTCCAGTGGAGCCATGGGGCGACCCACAGGCATGGAACAACTCCCAATGGAGACACTCCATATTCTATTGGCTAATTCCGGGACGGCACACTAGGAGCGAAGCGGCGGATCGCCGGGTTCCGCGAGAGCAAGCTTCGTGAGGCCGCAGGCGGTGCCCGCGGGGGCGCAACTCATCCAGGCAGGCGCTGCCGCAACACCGCCAGCCGGGCCTGCACCTGCTCGAAGGCGGTGCCGCCCTCACTCCGCCGGGCCGCCACCACCTGGCGCGGCGCGATGGCGGCGTAGATGTCGTGCTCGAAGGCGGGATGGAGCTCCCGCCAGCGCTCCAGGGGCAGATCCCGCAGCAGCACCCCCTCCGCCAGACAGCGCTTCACCAGGCCGCCCACCAGCTGGTACGCCTCGCGGAAGGGCACCCCCCGGCCCACCAGGTAGTCGGCCACATCGGTGGCGTTGGAGAAGTCGGACGCCACGGCCTGCTCCAGCCGCCCGGGACGGAACTCCAGCCCCTCCTCGAACAGGATCGCCATCGCCTCGAGGCAGTCGAGCACCGTGCGCACGCCGTCGAAGAGGGCTTCCTTGTCCTCCTGGAAGTCTTTGTTGTAAGCGAGCGGCAGGCCCTTGATCATCGTGAGCAGCCCCATCAGGTGGCCGAACACGCGGCCGCTCTTGCCCCGCACCAGCTCCGGCACGTCGGGGTTCTTCTTCTGGGGCATCAGGCTGCTGCCGGTGGCGCAGCGGTCGGTGAGGCTCACGAAGCCGAACTCCTCGCTGGCCCAGAGGATCACCTCCTCGCTCAGGCGGCTGAGGTGCACCAGCACCAGGCTGGCCGCGGCCATGAACTCCACCGCGAAGTCACGGTCGCTCACGGCATCGAGGCTGTTGGCGTAGATCGCCTCGAAGCCGAGTTCGGCGGCGGTCTGGCGGCGGTCGATCGGCACCGGCGTGCCCGCCAGGGCGGCGGCGCCGAGGGGGCAGATGTTCACGCGGCGGCGCACATCAGCCAGGCGCTCGCGGTCGCGCTCGGCCATCTCCACGTAGGCGAGCAGGTGGTGCGCCAGGCAGACCGGCTGCGCCCGCTGCAGGTGGGTGTACCCCGGGATCAGCACCTCCGCATGGCGCTCCGCCTGGGCCAGCAGCGCCCGCTCGAAGCGCTGCAGCGCCCCATCGATCGCATCGATCTGCTGGCGCAGCCAGAGGCGCACATCGGTGCCCACCTGGTCGTTGCGGCTGCGGCCGGTGTGGAGCTTCTTGCCCAGGGGACCGAGCAGCTCGATCAGGCGGCGCTCCACCGCGAAGTGCACATCCTCCGCCTCCAGGCCCGGCTGGAACTGGCCTGCCGCCGCCTCGGCGCGCACGGTTTCGAGGCCCTCGATCAGGCGCTCGGCCTCCTCGGGGCTGATCACGCCGCAGCGGCCGAGCATGCGGGCATGGGCCACCGAACCATCGAGGTCCTGGGGCAGCAGGGCCCGATCGAAGCCGATCGAGGCGTTGAACCGCTCGATCGCCGGATGGAGCCCCTGCTCGAAGCGATCACTCCAGCTGCCGGCCGCCCCACCGGTCACGCCCCGGGCCGCAGCGGCTCCGGGATCGGAGGGACGGGAGGACTCGGCAGCCATCGGGCAAGGCACAGGGCAGGGGGTCAGCTTGCCACCCGGCACCGGCCACCTCGGCGAGGACCTCAGCGGATCCCGGGCGGGGCCGGCAGGGAGGGCAGCATCACCTCCTCCCGCACCTTGAGCACCACCATCGAGGCATCGTCCTCCGGCTCGCGGTCGTCGCCGAGGAAGCGATCGAGCCGGGCGAACAGCTGATCGAGGATGCCCTGGGCTCCCACGCCGGAGCGGCAGGCGGCCTGCAGCCCCTGCACCAGCCGCTCCTCCTCGTAGCGCTCGCCGGTGGGTCCCGGCGCTTCGGTGACGCCATCGGTGTAGTACAGGAGCACGTCGCCGGGCTCGAGCACCAGCTCACCGCAGCCGTAGTCGGCCTCGCTCTGCAGCCCGATCAGCAGCCCGGGGGCATCGAGCCGCTCCACCCGCCCGCTCTGGCGGCGCCAGATCAGGGGCGGGTTGTGGGCGGCGTTGGCGTAGCGCAGCAGGCGGGTGCGGGGGTCGAAGTCGGAATAGAACAGCGTCACGAAGCGGTGCGAGTGGGAGAGGTCCTCCTGGGCGAGCTGGTTGAGGTCGTGCAGGATCCGATCCGGCGCATGGCCGCTCAGCACCTCGGCCCGCAGCATGCCCCGCAGCAGGGTCATCAGCAGGCCGGCGGGCACCCCCTTGCCCATCACATCGCCCATTACCAGCGCCCAGCGGCCCTGCTCGCGGCGGCGGCCGATCCGCTGGGGCCGGGTGGGGATGAAGTCGTAGTAGTCGCCGCCCACCTGGAAGGCAGGCCGGCAGCGGGCCGCCAGCTCCACCCCCTCGATCACGGGGCAGTGGTCGGGCAGCAGCTGGGCCTGGATCTCGGCGCCGATGCTCAGCTGCCGATCCAGGCGCTCGTGGCGGCGCATGTCCTGCAGGAGCAGCTCGTTCTCGAGCGCCACCCCGGTGAGGTCGGCCACCAGCTGGATGTGGCGCTGGTGCACCTCGCTCCAGCAGAGACCCTCCTCGCCGCCGAACACGTACAGCCGCCCCCGCTGCTGGCTGCGGGCCACCACGGAGGTGCCGAACACCGGCAGCTCCGGCAGCAGCTGCGCCACCAGCTGATCGAGCCGCTGCACCACCGCCTGCTCACTGGCCTGGCTCTGCAGCTCGCTGTCGGGGAGGGCCGCCAGCTGGCGCAGCAGCTCGGCGCCCCGCTCCGGCGGCGCCGCCTGCAGCTGCTCCCGCCAGAGGCGCCCATCGGGGTGGAACACCACCAGCAGGGCGCCTTCGGCCTCCACCAGCCGCAGGGCCACCAGGGGCACCAGCTCGAGAAAGCGGCTGAGGTTGGTGAAGCTGCGCAGCGCGAAGCCCAGGGAGGCGAGCAGCTCGCCATTGCGCCGCTGCTCGCGGTTGAGGCTGTCGAGCAGCTGCCGCAGTGAGGCAAGGGCCGTGAGGGGAGCCGGCGCGGCGGCCTCCGCCCTGGGGGGGAGCGGCTGGTTGCTCAAGGAGCCGCCGCAGGGAGCACGCAAGGTAGCAGCGCTGGGCGGGCTCTACCGCAGCAGCCGGCACCGGAGCGCCACCGCCACCCCGGCGCCTCAGCTGGCCAGCAGCGCCTCCACGAATTCGAAGCTGTTGAAGGGCCGCAGGTCGCGGATCCCCTCGCCGGCGCCGATGAAGCGGATCGGCAGCCCGGCCTCGTGGGCCACGGCGATGGCCACCCCGCCGCGGGCGCTGCCATCGAGCTTGGTGAGCACCACCCCGGTGAGGCCCGCGGCGCTGGCGAAGGCCATGGCCTGGCGCAGCCCGTTCTGGCCCTGGCTGGCGTCGAGCACCAGCAGCGATTCCACGTGGGCTTCGGGGGCGAGCTTGTCCACGATGCGGCGCACCTTGGAGAGCTCCTCCATGAGGTTGTGCTTGGTCTGCAGGCGGCCGGCGGTGTCCACCAGCACCAGCTCGGTGCCATGGGCGCGGGCGGCGCCGAGGGCATCGTAGACCACGGCGGCCGGGTCGGCGTTGGCGCTGGGGTTGGCGATCACCGGCACGCTGCTGCGCTCGCCCCACACCTGCACCTGCTGCACGGCGGCGGCGCGGAAGGTGTCGGCGGCGGCGATCAGGCAGCTGTAGCCGCTGCGCACGGCCAGGTTGGCGAGCTTGCCGAGGGTTGTGGTCTTGCCCACGCCGTTCACCCCCACCATCAGCCACACGTTGAGGCGCTCCCGCTCCGGCGCCAGCAGCGGCTGGCCGCTGCTGCGGATCGGCTCCTCGAGCAGGCCGCGCAGCTGCTCCTTGAGGAAGCGGATGCCCTCGGCCGGATCCACCACCTCCTCGTTGAGGCGCTGGCGCAGGGCCTCAAGCACCTGGTCGGTGGCCTGCACGCCCACATCGGCGCGGAGCAGGGTGGTTTCGAGGTCGTCGAGGATCTCGGGGGTGAGGGGATCGTCGCCGAGGCGATCCAGCAGCTGGGTGACGAAGCCGCGGCGGGTCTTCTCCAGGCCGCGCCGCAGCCGCCCGAGCCAGTCGATCTCCTCGAGGGAGATCTCTTCGATCTGGCGCCCCTGGGCCGCCAGCACCTCCGCCGACCAGGTGAAGGTGTCGTCGAAGGCACCGAGGCTGGGCTCGGGGGATTCGGCCGCCGGAGTGGCCGGGGCTGGGGTTGGAGCGGCGGCCGGCGCTGGGGTGCCGGGGGACACGGGGCTGTCCTGCGGGGCCGCTGCCGGAGTGGCGGGAGCCGGCTCCCCGATCAGCTCCTGCTGGCGCTGCTGCCGCAGGGCCGCGGCCTGCTCCAGCAGGGAGAGACCCACAGGGGGAGCAGGGGGTTCCGGCGGAGCGGGCGCCGCGGCCAGCGGCGGCGCGGAAGCCTCGGGAGCGGCGGCGAGTGGTTCGGGTGGGGAGGGCTCAGCGGGTTGGGGGGGCTCAGCGGGCAGGGACGCGGCGCCCGGGGCAGAAGGAAGCGGGGCCGGAGCTTCAGCCTGGGAAAGCTCGGGAGCGGGCGCCTCCAGCTGGACGGGCTCTGGAGCCGCTGGCGCAGGAACAGCAGGCTCCGCCGGCGGTGGCGCTGCGGGCACCGCCACCGCCGCAGCCTGCTGCTCCTGCTGGGCCTTCAGGCGGGCATAGGCCTGGCGGGCCCAGGCCAGGGCGTCCTCATCCACCCCGCTGGCCGGAGGGGCGGCCGCCACCACAGGCTCAGGAGCGGCGGGCTCCGGCTCGGGAGCCGCCGCAGGCTCGGCGGGTTCGGGGGCCGGCGGCTCCGCGGATTCGGCCGCGGCCGGTGGCTCCGCCGCCCGTTCCGGCTCCACCGCTTCCGGGGTGCGGGAGCCGAGATTGCGCTTGAACCAGTCGAACACCATGGCGCTCAGTTACCGGCGGCGGTGCGGGTGAAGCGGCGCAGCACGCCGTTGATCATGCGGCGGCCCTGCTCGTCGCTGTAGCGGTTCGCCAGTTCCACCGCCTCGTTGCAGGCCACCGCCGGCGGGGTGCGGAACTCCTCGAGGTCCACCACCGCCAGCCGCAGGATGTCGCGGTCGATCCGGGGCAGGCGGGCGAGGCGCCAGCCCTCCATCACGCCATCGAGGCGGGCGTCGAGGTCGGGCCGCTGGCGCAGCACCGCCCGGGCGCGCTCCACCGCGCCGCGGCGCACCTCGTCCTGGTCGGAGAGCAGCAGCAGCCGCGGCAGCTCCAGGCTGGCCGAGAGGCGGTTGAGGGCCTGCTCCGCCTGGGCGATGCCGCTCTGCAGGTGCTGCCGCACCTTCGGCAGGCTGGCCTCGCCGCTCTCCAGCAGCTCACTGTCGAGGAGTTGCTGCTGGGCGCCCTGCAGGTCTTCGGCGGAGCGGTCGAGGGATTCGCGCACGTGCTGGCTGAGGCTGGCCAGGGCCTGCTGCAGCAGGGTCTCGAGCGAAAGATCCGCGGCGGGGGCGCGGTCGCTGGTCTGGCCGAGCATCAGCAGGGCCAGTTCGCGGGCAAGGGTGCGGCTCTGCATCAGGAGAGTTGGGGGGCGCGCAGCTGGGCCAGGAGGCTGGAGAAACTGCGGTTGGAGGTGGGTTCGCGCTCGTCGGGACTGACGATCCCGGCCGAGATGATCGTGCGGAAGGCATCCTCCACCGAGAGGTCGAGGTCCTTCACGGAGCTCTCGGGCACCACCGCGTACCAGCCGGTGGTGGGATTGGGCGCGGTGGGGATGAACACGCTCAGCATCGGTTCGCTGAAGCCGGCCTGGAGGCTGGCCGCCAGGGTGCCGGTCACGAAGCCGAGGGCGTAGAGACCCTCGCGGGGATACTCCACCAGCACCACGCGCCGGAAACGGCCGGAGTTGCCCTGCAGGAAGGTTTCCAGCAGCTGCTTGAGGGTCTTGTAGACCGAACCCGCCAGGGGGATGCGCAGCAGCGTGCCCTCGCCGAACTCCAGCAGCCAGCGGCCCACGATGTTGCGGGCCATCAGGCCGATCAGCAGGATGCCCAGCAGCGGCACCAGCAGCCCCACGCCGAGGTTGATCAGTTCCTGCAACACCGGGTTGAGGGTGTTGAAGGGGTTGAACTGCTTCGGGATCGAGGTGAGGAAGGCCAGCACGAAGCGGCTCACCGTGGTGGCGAGCCAGATCGTGGTGGCCAGCGGGATCA
>JBJTWS010000331.1:0-3809 GCA_046081905.1 Synechococcus sp.
ATAGAACACGTCGCCGGGGTAGGCCTCACGACCGGGGGGACGACGCAGCAGCAGCGACATCTGGCGGTAGGCCTGGGCCTGCTTGGTGAGGTCGTCGTAGATCACCAGGGTGGCCTTGCCCTTGTACATGAACGACTCGGCGATCGCCGCGCCGGTGTAGGGGGCCAGGTACTGCAGAGCGGCCGATTCGGAGGCGCTGGCCGCCACCACGATGGTGTAGTCGAGGGCGCCCTTCTCGCGCAGCACCTCCACCACGTTGGCCACCGAAGCGGCCTTCTGACCGATGGCGACGTAGACGCAGACGACGTCTTCGCCGCGCTGGTTGATGATCGTGTCGATCGCGATGGCGGTCTTGCCGGTCTGGCGGTCGCCGATGATCAGCTCGCGCTGGCCGCGGCCGATCGGAATCATCGCGTCGATGGCGGTGATGCCGGTCTGCATGGGCTCATGCACCGACTTGCGCTGGATGATGCCAGGCGCCATCGATTCGATCAGACGGGTCTCGCTGGTGGCGATTTCACCCTTGCCGTCGATCGGCTGACCCAGGGGATTCACCACCCGGCCGAGCATGGCGTCGCCCACGGGCACCGAGGCGATCTTGCCGGTGGCCTTCACCGTGCTGCCTTCCTGGATGCCGAGGCCTTCGCCCATCAGCACCACGCCGACGTTGTCGTCCTCGAGGTTGAGGGCGATGCCCTCGGTGCCGTCCTCGAATTCCACCAGCTCACCGGCCATCACCTGCTGGAGGCCGTAGACCCGGGCGATGCCGTCGCCGATCTGGAGAACGGTTCCGACGTTGCTGACCGAGACCGACTTGTCGTAGTCCTCGATCTGCTGCTTGAGGATCGCGCTGATCTCGTCGGGGCGGATGGAAACCATGGGTGGAAATCCCCGGCAGGGGAAACGATGGGGAAAGGGCGGACGGGGGGATGACGGGCGGGACTAGCTCACCTTGGCCAGCGCCAGACCGAGGCGACGGACCTGACCGGAGAGGCTGGCATCGATCACCTGGGAGCCGACGCTCACGACAAAACCGGCGATCAGAGAGGGGTCCAGCTTCTGGACGATCTCCACGTGATCGGTGCCGGCCACGGTCTTCACGCGGCTGGTGATCTGGGCCAGTTCGGAATCCCCAAGGGGGGAGGCCGAGGTCACGGTGGCCAGGGCGATGTTGCGCTGCTCCCGGTAGAGATCCAGAAGGCGCTCGAGCACGGCATCCAGAACGCCGATGCGGTGGCGGTCGGCCAGCAGCTTCAGCAGGCTCAGGAAGGTGGGGGTCACCTGAGTGCCGAACAGGCCCTCGAGGGCGCTCTTCTTGGCGTCCACCTCCAGCACCGGGGAGGCCATCGCCTCACGCAGTTCCGTGGATTCATGCCAGAGGGCCAGGATCGTGCGGGCCTGGGCCACGACCTGATCGGTCTCGTTCTGGGCGTCGGCCACCTGCAGGAAGGCCTCGGCGTAGGGGGTGGTGATGGAGTTGAGCAGAGGCATCAGGCTTGTCCCATCGATTGGAGGGCCTGCTCGATGAAGCGGGCCTGGGCCTGCTCATCCAGCCGGCCGGGCACGCTGGCGAGGGCCTTCTCGATCGCCATCTGGGCCGCCTGGCGGCGCAGAACGCCGGTGACCCGGGCCGCCTCGGATTCGAGGTCGCTGGTGGAGCTCTGCTTGATCCGGGCCATGTCCTCGATGGTCCGCTTCTCGATCTCCAGGCGGATCGCCTGGGCCCGATCCTTGCCATCGGCGCGGATCTGCTCCGCCTTCTTCTGGGCATCGGCCAGCTCCTGCTGGGCCGTGGCCAGGGAGGCCGTGGCCTTCGCCAGGCGTTGCTCGGCGTCGTTCAGATCGGAGAGGATCAGCGCCCGTCGCCGCTCGAGGATGCCCCCCAGGAAGCTGGGGAGGAACTTCCAGAGGCAAGCGATCACGATCGCCAGGTTGATGATGTTGGACTCGAAGAGGTTGAAGTTGAGGCCGAAGCCCCCCTCCGAAGCCAGCACCAGGGGAAGGGAAAAGGTCATTTGGTGGCGGCCAGCAGACGTTCGACGATCAGGTCACCGAGCTTGTCGGCGTCGCCCTGCAGCTGGGTCAGGGCCGATGCCCGCTGGGCATCGATCTCCCGACGCGCATGCTCCCGGGAGGCATTGGCATCGGCGGTGGCGGCCGCCAGCGCTTCGCGGTACAGCCGATCAGACTCCTGCTCGGCATCGAGGATCAGCTTCTGGGCGTGGAGGCGGGCCTCCTTGAGCTGCTCCTTCAGTTCAGCCTCCAGCCGTTCGGCCTGGGCCAGCTTCTGCTTGGCTTCGGCACGGCTGGTGCTGATGTAGCCCTCCCGCTCTTCCACAACCCGACCGACCGGGCGGAAAAACAGGGCATTGAGGATGAAGGTGAGGACGACCACCTGCACCGCCATCAGCGGCAGGGTGGCATCGAGGTCGAAGAGACCTCCCTCGGGTGCACCTGCTTCGGCAAGCAGAAGCCAGCTGGTCATGGGGCGGGGGTGCGAGCGGACGTCCGGGGAACGGACCGGAAGGAGAACGCAGAGCGGGCGGACGACGAAGGGCACGAGGCCCCGGAACCCATCGATTCCGGGACCCTCGGATCCCTTCAGCGACCGATCAGCCGGCGAAGGGGTTGGCGAACAGAAGCACCAGGGCCACCACGAGGCCGTAGATGGTCAGAGCTTCCATGAAGGCCAGGGAGAGCAGCAGGGTGCCGCGGATCTTGCCTTCAGCTTCGGGCTGACGGGCGATGCCTTCGACAGCGCCGCCGGCAGCGGTGCCCTGACCGATACCGGGGCCGATGGCGCCGAGGCCGACGGCGAGACCAGCGGCCACGACGGACGCAGCGGAGGTGATGGAATCCATGGTGGAAGGGGGGATGTGGGGCGCTGAAAAAGCGCTGGTTGAACCTGTCGCCAGCGGACGTCTCCACCGTGGAGACGGGCCCGGATTGCCACCGGACCTGCGCGCAGGAGATTTAGCAGACCGTGGGAACGCAGCGGAAAGCCGGCTCCACGGAGCAGGGCAAGGAGATCAGTGGTGCTCTTCGTGCACCGCCTCACCGATGTAGTAGGCGGCCAGGGTGGCGAAGATCAGGGCCTGGATGGCACTGGTGAACAGCCCCAGGAACATGGCGGGCAGGGGCACCACCAGGGGAACCAGGAAGGCCAGCACAGCCACCACCAATTCGTCGGCGAGGATGTTGCCGAACAGACGGAAGGAAAGGCTGAGGGGCTTGGTGAAGTCTTCGACGATCTTGAACGGGAGCATGATCGGCGTGGGCTCCACGTAGTACTCGAAGTAGCGGAAGCCCTTGCGGCTCAGACCGGCGTAGAAGTAGGCCAGCGACACCAGCAGGGCCAGGGCGATGGTGGTGTTGATGTCCGCGGTGGGGGCGCCCAGTTCACCGCTGGGCAGGTGGATCAGCTTCCAGGGCACCAGGGCGCCGCCCCAGTTGCTCACGAAGATGAACAGGAACAGGGTGCCGATGAACGGCAGCCAGTCGCGGTAGGCCTTCTCGCCGATCTGCTCGCGGGTGAGATCGCGGATGTAATCCCAGAGAAACTCGAGCAGGTTCTGGGTGCCCTGCGGATCACGGTTGAGGTTGCGGGTGCCCACCACCACGAGGGCAAGCAGCGCGCCGATCACCACCCAGGAGCTGAGAAACACCTGACCGTGGATTTTCAGGTTCCCAAGTTGCCAGTAGAGGTGTTGGCCCACCTCAAGTTCGGCAAAGGGAAGGGTGAGGGGCAAGGGAACCATCGAGGGTGGAGCCGTTGGTTTGGGGTTGCGGAACTGGGGTCAGGCGCGGGA
>JBJTWS010000332.1:0-12789 GCA_046081905.1 Synechococcus sp.
AGACGGCCACCAGCAGCGGCGCCCCAGCCGGCAGCAGGCTGGGATGGGACCGCAGATGGCGGTGAAGGCGCAGATGGTCGGCACTCCAGCCCCGGCCGGGCTCCACCGGTCCGGGGACAGTCGCCGTGGGCTCGGATGGGAGAATCAAGGCACGTCCGTTCCGGTTCGCCGATGTCGCGTCTCTCCAGCCTGCCCGCTTCCCTGCGGTCCGCCATCACCGAGCGGCGCCTGCTGAAGGTGATCGCCGGCCTGGCCAACTTCGACGCCGCTTCGGTGGAGCAGATCGCCCGGGCCGCCGCTGCCGGGGGCGCCGACCTGCTCGACATCGCCTGTGATCCCGCCCTGGTGAAGGCGGTGGCCGCCGCGGCGCCGGGCCTGCCGATCTGCGTGTCGGCGGTGGATCCGGATCTGTTCCCGGCCGCCGTGGCCGCCGACGCCACGATGGTAGAGATCGGCAACTTCGACAGCTTCTATCCCCAGGGCATTGTCTTCGGCGCCGCCGAGGTGCTGGAGCTCACCCACCGCACGCGGGCCCTGCTCCCCGAGGTGGTGCTCTCGGTGACCGTGCCCCACGTGCTTCCCCTCGACCAGCAGGAGCAGCTGGCGGTGGATCTGGTGGCCGCCGGTGCCGATCTCATCCAGACCGAAGGTGGCACCAGCGCCCGGCCCTTCAGTGCCGGTTCCCTGGGGATGATCGAGAAGGCCGCGCCCACCCTGGCCGCCGCCCATGCCCTCAGCCGCGTGGTGGATGTGCCGGTGCTCTGTGCCTCCGGCCTCTCGGCGGTGACCCTGCCGATGGCGATCGCCGCCGGTGCCGCCGGCGTGGGCGTGGGCTCCGCCGTGAACCGGCTCGGCGATGAGCTGGCCATGGTGGCCGTGGTGCGCGGCCTGCGGGAGGCCCTCCAGCCGGTGGTGGGCGCACCGGCCACCCGTTGACGGGGCGGATGCCTTGACTACGGTCTAGGCATCCCAATTCCCTGATCCGATGGGTTCGCTGGCCTGGCTTCTGCAGTGGCCGCTCCGGGCCGTGGTGCTGCTGATCGTGGCCCAGCTGCCCCTCGGGGTGGAGATGCAGGGGTTCGGGGCCGCCCTGCTGGCGGTGGTGGTGATCAGCCTGCTGGGCGCCCTTCTGGCGCCCCTGCTGAAGCTGGTGCTGGCTCCGCTCTGGCTGATCACCAGCCTGGGCGGGCTGATCGCCCCGATCAGCTGGCTGTTCGACGGGCTGATCAGCGTGGCCCTCTTTGCCGCGGCGGCCTGGCTGATCCCGGAGTTCCGCCTGCGCAACGGGCTGGTCAGCGCCATCCTCGGAGCGGCCGTGTACACCGTGCTCACCGGTGCGGCCCTGCGGATGTTCGGCCTCCAGCACGGCTGAACGATCGCCGCCCCCTTCCCGCAGCCGCGAGAATGGGGCGATGGCATTTCAGCTGCACGCGCCCTACGAACCCCGCGGAGACCAGCCCGAGGCGATCGCCGGCCTGGTGGCAGGGGTGGAGGGGGGTGAGCGCTACCAGACCCTGCTGGGGGCCACCGGCACCGGCAAGACCTTCACGATCGCCAACGTGATCGAGCGCACCGGCCGGCCGACGCTGGTGCTGGCCCACAACAAGACCCTGGCGGCGCAGCTGTGCAACGAGCTGCGGGAGTTCTTCCCGAACAACGCGGTTGAATATTTCATCTCTTACTACGACTACTACCAGCCGGAGGCGTATGTGCCCGTCTCCGACACCTACATCGCCAAGACGGCCTCGATCAACGAGGAGATCGACATGCTGCGCCACTCGGCGACACGCTCGCTGTTCGAGCGGCGCGATGTGATCGTGGTGGCCTCGATCAGCTGCATCTACGGCCTGGGGATCCCGAGTGAATACCTCAAGGCGGCGGTGAAGTTCCAGGTGGGAGAAACCCTCAACCTGCGCGGCTCCCTGCGGGAGCTGGTGAACAACCAGTACTCCCGCAACGATCTCGAGATTTCCCGCGGCCGCTTCCGCGTGCGCGGCGATGTGCTGGAGATCGGCCCGGCCTATGAAGATCGCTTGGTACGGATTGAGCTGTTCGGCGATGAGGTGGAGGCGATCCGCTACGTGGATCCCACCACCGGCGAGATCCTCCAGAGCCTCGAGAGCATCAACATCTACCCGGCCAAGCACTTCGTGACGCCCAAAGAGCGCCTCGAGGAGGCGATCCAGGCGATCCGCCTCGAATTGCGCGAGCGGCTGGATGTTCTCAACAGCCAGGGCCGCCTGCTGGAGGCCCAGCGCCTCGAGCAGCGCACCACCTACGACCTGGAGATGCTCGAGCAGGTGGGCTACTGCAACGGCGTGGAGAACTACGCCCGCCACCTGGCTGGCCGCGCCGCCGGCACGCCCCCCGAGTGCCTGATCGATTACTTCCCCGACGACTGGCTGCTGGTGGTGGACGAGAGCCACGTGACCTGCTCGCAGCTGCAGGCGATGTACAACGGCGACCAGAGCCGCAAGCAGGTGCTGATCGAGCACGGCTTCCGCCTGCCCTCGGCGGCCGACAACCGGCCCCTCAAGGGGGAGGAGTTCTGGGAGAAGGCCCGCCATACCATCTTCGTAAGCGCCACCCCGGGCAGCTGGGAGCTGGCCCAGAGCCAGGGCCAGGTGGTGGAGCAGGTGATCCGCCCCACCGGTGTACTCGATCCGGTGGTGGAGGTGCGCCCCACCGACGGCCAGGTGGACGATCTGCTCGGCGAGATCCGCCTGCGGGCCGAGAGGCAGGAGCGGGTGCTGGTGACGACCCTCACCAAGCGCATGGCCGAGGACCTCACCGATTACCTGGCCGAGAACGGCGTACGGGTGCGCTATCTGCACTCCGAGATCCACTCGATCGAGCGGATCGAGATCATCCAGGACCTCAGGAATGGCGAATACGACGTGCTCGTGGGGGTGAACCTGCTGCGGGAGGGCCTGGATCTGCCGGAGGTGTCGCTGGTGGCGATCCTCGATGCCGACAAGGAGGGCTTCCTGCGGGCCGAGCGCTCCCTGATCCAGACGATCGGCCGCGCCGCCCGCCACGTGGAGGGGGTGGCACTGCTCTATGCCGACAACCTCACGGAGAGCATGGAGAAGGCGATCTCGGAAACCGAGCGCCGCCGCGCCATCCAGCAGACCTACAACGAGAAGCACGGCATCACGCCCACCCCGGCGGGCAAGCGTGCCGGCAATGCGATCCTCGCCTTCCTGGAGGTGTCGCGCCGCCTGAACGACGAGCAGCTCGAGCAGGCCACCGAGCAGGCCGAGCACAATGACGTGCCGCTCGATTCCCTGCCGGAGCTGATCCAGCAGCTTGAAGACAAGATGAAGGCCGCCGCGAAGAACCTGGAGTTCGAGGAGGCCGCCAACCTGCGCGACCGGATCAAGAACCTGCGCCAGAAGCTGGTGGGCAAGGCCTGATGCCGAGCCCCGGCGCCCTGCTGCTCAACCTGATGCTGGGGTTCGTGGGTATGGCCTACCTCCTCTACGGACGCAGGGAGTCGGCGCTGATTCCGCTGGTGTGCGGCATCCTGCTGCTGATCGCCCCCTATCTGGTGCCCGGCACCTGGCCCCAGCTGCTGGTGGGGGCATTGCTGATCGCCCTCCCCTGGGTGCTGCGCCGCTGAGGCGCTGAGGCGGCGCTACTCCGGAGCCTCCGTGCCCTCGGCCCTGTGCACCGCCGTGCCCCCCAGGGAGAAGGCGGCGTGCACCGCCTGCAGCGCCCGCACCCCCTCGGCCTCGGCCACCACGCAACTGGTGCGGATCTCGCTGGTGGCGATCAGTTCGATGTTGATGCCCGCGTCCGCCAGGCTGCGGAACATCCGCGCCGCCGTGCCCGCCGTGCACGGCATCCCAGCCCCCACGGCGCTCACCCGCGCGATCGCCGGCCCCTCCTCGAAGTGGGCCCCCGGCCACTGCTTCAGCAGGGGCGCCAGGGCCCGCTCCGCCCCGCGCAGGTCGCCCTTGCGCAGGGTGAAGCTCATGTCGCGGCTGAGCTGGCCCGGGCTGCCGTGGGTCCGCTCCGACTGCACGATCGCATCGAGGCTGATGCCGCTGTCCGCCAGGGCGCGGCAGATGGCGGCGGCGGTGCCGGGGCGATCCGGCACCTGCCGCACGGCCACCTGGGCCTGGTCGCGGTCGAGGGCCACGCCCCGCACGGCCGGATCGCCGCTGTGGCAGGGCGGCGGGTTGTGGCGCAGCTGCGCGTCGCCCAGTTCAAAGGCCTGGGCCGCAGCCCGCAGGGCCTTGCCGGCCTGGCTGCCCTCCACCAGGCAGCTCACCTTCACCTCGCTGGTGGCGATCAGCCGCAGGTTGATGCCGTCGCGGGCGAGGGTGTCGAACAGGCGGGCCGCCACGCCGGGGCGCCCCATGATGCCGGCCCCGGAAATGCTCAGCTTCGCCATGCCGCCCTCGGCGCTGAGCAGGGCGGCATCGGCGCCCAAGGCTTCGAGCACCTGCCGGCAGACCGCGCGGGCCGGCTCCATCTCGGCCGCACTGAGGGTGAAGGCGATGTCGTTGCTGCTGCCCTCGTGGGTGGCCTGCACGATCAGATCCACGTTCATCCCCGCCGCCCCGAGTGCCTCGAACAGCTGCGCCGCCACGCCGGGGCGATCCGGCACGTGGGCCAGGGCCAGCACCACCTGGTCCACATCCAGCTCGGCCCCGTCCACCGGTTTGCCCAGCTCGAGGCCCTCGCTGCCGATCGGCCGCGGGGCGCCGCTGGTGAGGCGGGTGCCGGGGGCCTCGCTCCAGCTGGAGCGCACCACCAGCGGCACGCCGTAGTTGCGGGCGATCTCCACCGCCCGCGGGTGCAACACCGCCGCGCCGAGGCTGGCCAGCTCCAGCATCTCGTCGCAGGTCACGCTGTCCATCAGCTGGGCATCGGCCACCTTGCGGGGATCGGTGGTGAGCACTCCGGGCACATCGGTGTAGATCTCGCAGGCCGCGGCCCCCAGGGCCGCCGCCAGGGCCACGGCCGAGGTGTCGGAGCCTCCGCGGCCCAGGGTGGTGATCTCCGGCGTGCCGCCCCGGCCGCTGCTGGTGCACTGGAAGCCGGCCACCACCACCACCTGACCGTCGGCCAGCAGGCGCTGCAGCCGCTCGGTGCGGATCTCGAGGATGCGGGCCCGCCCGTGCGACGACTCGGTAACGATGCCGGCCTGGGTGCCGGTCATCGACACGGCCGGAACGCCGGCGGCGTGCAGGGCCATCGACAGCAGTGCGATCGACACCTGCTCGCCGGTGGCCAGCAGCATGTCCATCTCCCGCTGGGGGGGATCGGCGGTGATCGCCCGCGCCAGGCTGGTGAGTTCGTCGGTGGTGTGGCCCATGGCCGACACCACCACCACCAGGTCGTTCCCCTCCTCGCGGCAGGCGGCCACCCGGCGCGCCACAGCCTGGATCCGCTCCACGTCGGCCACCGAGGTGCCCCCGAACTTCTGGACGAGCAGGGCCATCGGCGGCGGCGGGGCGGCGGGAACGGGCGATTATCGGCCGCCAGGGTCCCCCAGGAGGAAGCCGTCGCGGAAGGCCTCCCCGGGCGGGGTGCCCCGCTTGAGGGCGGCCTCCACCTCCAGCAGCTGGCGCAGCAGCTGCTGGAGGTGGGCCGGGCCGCTGCCGCGCAGCTGCTTGCGCAGCACGTAGATGCGCTTGGGGTTGCCGATGCCCGCCGCCTTGGCGATCACGGCCACGTCGGTTTCGCCGGTCTTCTCCAGCAGGCACACCCACAGCCAGCCGCGGATCTGGCTGCTGAGGGCCGCCACGATCCGCAGCGCCGGCTCGTTCGCCGCCAGGAGGGTGTCGAGCAGGCCGATCGCCTCGGCGGTGCGGCCCGCCAGCAGGGCATCCCCCACCGCCAGGCTGGTGGTGCTGCGGCCCCCCACCAGGGCCTCCACGGCCCCCCGATCGATCACCGGCGCCCCGCTGCCTGCCCCGGCCCTGGCCGCTGCCCGGGCAGCGGCATGGAGGGAGAGCTTCTCGAGCTCGCTGGCGAGGCGGGCGCTGTCGCTGCCGATCGCCTCCGCCAGGGCTTCCGCCGCGGCCGGCTCCAGCACCAGCCCCAGCTCCTGGGCGGTGCGGGCCACCAGATCCACCTGGCCGGCCCCGTCCCACACCGCCGGCAGCGCGAAGCTGCGCTCCTCGGCCACCTGGCGCAGGGCCTTGGTGGTGCGCAGCCGGGCATCCGGCTTGGCCGGGCTCACCAGCAGCAGGTGGCAGGTGGCGGGGATCAGCTCCAGGCTGCTCTCCAGCTGGGCGGCGAGCTCGGCCGGGCAGGCCGCGGTGAAGGGGCTGCGCTGCAGCACCACCACCCGGCAGCCGCCGCCGAAGGGCGGGGTGCGGGCCTCCTCGAGGGCCTGGGCCGCCTGGGCCGGATCGTTGCCATCGAGGCGGCTGAGGTTGATCGACGCCCAGGCCGGATCCACCTGCTCCGCCACCAGGGCCTCCACCGCCCGCTGGCGGGCGGCCTCATCGTCGCCCCAGTAGAGATGGATCGGCATCAGAGCGGCGGAGCCGGATGGAGCGGGAGGCGGGCCAGGGGAGCGGGGCCCCGGGGGAACCAACGGCCGGTGTGGCCCTGGATCATCCGATCTTCACCGAGAGCGTGCGCCGTATCCGCAGCTGGCTGGGGAACACCGGCCTGGAGGGGGTGGAGCAGGAGGTGCTGGAGCGGCTGGTGCACAGCAGCGGCGACCCGGGCCTCGCCCCCCTGCTGCGCTTCACGCCCGGGGCCTGCGCGGCTGGCCTCAAGGCCCTCGCCGCCGGTGCGCCCCTCCTCACCGACACGGCCATGGCGGCCGCGGCCGTGGCTCCGATGGCCCGCCGCACCCTGGGCAGCCCGGTGCTGAACGTGCTCCGCTGGGCGCCGGCCGTGGCGCCCCCGGGAGGCACCCGCGCGGCGGTGGGCATGGAGCGGGCCCTGGCAGACCATCCCGGCGCGGTGGTGCTGATCGGCAGCGCCCCCACGGCGCTGGAGAGGCTGCTGGAGGGGGTTGCCGCCGGGGGGGCGGCACCGGCCCTGGTGATCGGCATGCCCGTGGGGTTCGTGGGGGTGCTGGAGAGCAAGCGCCGCCTGGCCCGCAGCGGCTTGCCCCAGATCCGGCTGGAGGGCAGCCGCGGCGGGGCGGGCCTGGTGGCTGCCGCCGCCAATGCCCTGCTGCGCCATGGCTGCCTTAGGAGCGGTTAGGGGTGCTCCGGGCTCAGCCCCACCACCACGTGGCTGTTGGCCTCGATCCGATCGAGCACCTGGCGGGCCCGCCGCACCACCGTGGGCGGCACCCCGGCCAGGCGGGCCGCCTCGATGCCGTAGCTGCGGCTGGCGCCGCCGGTGGATACCCGGTGAAGAAACACCAGGTCGTCGCCGGTTTCCTCCACCAGCACCTGGGCGTTGGCCACGTTCGGCAGCAGCTGGGCCAGTTCGTTGAGCTCGTGGTAGTGGGTCGCGAAGATCGTGCGGGCCCGGAGCTGCTGTGCCAGGTGCTCCGCCACGGCCCAGGCGATCGAGAGGCCATCGAAGGTGGCGGTGCCGCGGCCGATCTCATCGAGCAGCACCAGGGAGCGGTCGGTGGCGTGGTGGAGGATGTTGGCCGTTTCGGCCATCTCCACCATGAAGGTGGACTGGCCGGCCGCCAGATCGTCCACCGCCCCGACCCGGGTGAAGATCCGATCGGCGATGCCCAGCCGGGCCGAGCGGGCCGGGATCCAGCTGCCGATCTGGGCCATCAGCTGCAGCAGGCCCGTCTGGCGCAGGTAGCAGCTCTTGCCGCTGGCGTTGGGGCCCGTGAGCACCAGCAGGTCGGGGGCGGGCGTCCCCAGCTCCAGGTCGTTGGCGGTGAAGGTCTCCTCCACCAGCAGCTGCTCCACCACCGGATGGCGGCCCTGTTCGATCTGCAGCTCGCGGCCGTCGCTCAGCTCCGGACGGCAGTAGCCGCCGGTGGCGGCCACCTCCGCCAGGGAGGCGATCGCATCGAGCTCGGCCACCAGCCGCGCCGCCGCCCGGATCGGCGCTGCCCGCTCGCCCACCTGTTCTCGTAGGGCGCAGAATAGTTCGTACTCCCGCTGGGCCGCCCGGGCCCGCAGCTGCAGGATCCTGCCCTCGCGGTTGCGCAGCTCCGGCGTCACGAAGCGCTCCTCGTTGGCCAGGGTCTGGCGGCGGATCCAGTGGTCGGGCACGGTGGCGGCCCGGGCCCGGCTCACCGCCAGGAAGTAGCCGAAGGTGCGGTGGTACTGCAGCCGCAGGTTGGGGTTGCCGCTGGCCTGCCGCTCGAGGCGCTCCTGCTGCTCCAGCCAGGCCTCCTGGTCGTCGAGCTGGTTGCGCAGCCCATCGAGGCGCGTGTCGACGCTGTCGTGGATCAGGCCCCCTTCGCCCAGGGCCAGGGGCGGGTTGTCCACGAGGGTGTGCCGCACCACCGCCGCCAGTTCCGCCAGCTCGGGCCAGGAGCGCTGCAGGGCCGCCAGGGGCGGGCTGCCGCAGTCGGCCAGCAGGGCCGCCAGCAGGGGCAGCCGCTCGAGGCCGTCGGCCAGGGCCACCAGGTCGCGGGCGGAGGCGGTGCCGGCGCCGGCCCGTCCCGCCAGCCGCTCCAGGTCGCCCATCGGCCGCAGCAGCCGCCGCAGCGCCAGCCGCAGGGGCCGGCTGGCCACCAGTTCCCCCACGCCGTCCTGGCGGGCCGTGATCGCGGCCCGCTCCACCAGCGGCGCCTCGATCCAGCGCCGCAGGCAGCGGCCGCCCATGGCCGTCATGGTGCGATCGAGGGCCCAGAGCAGGGAGCCCTGCAGGCTGCCCCCCAGCTGGGTGCGGGTGAGCTCGAGGTTGCGGCGCGTCTGGGCATCGAGCACCAGCTGGTCGCCGGCGTGCCAGAGGCGGGGCAGCTCCAGCGGCACCCGCCGCCCGGTGTCGGTGCCCTCCAGGTAGGCGAGCAGGCCCCCGGCGGCCCGCAGGGCCAGGGGCGCCTCCGCCAGGCCGAGGCCATCGAGGCTGGCCAGGCGGAAGCGCCGCAGCAGCAGGGCCTTCGCTTCGGGGGCCTCGAACGGGGTGCGGGGCTGGAGGGTGAGGCGCACATCGCCGGGGCACCAGGGGGGATCGGCTTCCCCCGCCCAGAGCACCTCCGCCGCCTCCTGCTGCAGCAGTTCCTGGTGGAGCCGGTCGCTGCCCTGGCGTTCGGTGAGCCGGAACTCGCCGGTGCTCACGTCCGCCACCGCCAGGCCCCAGCGGGCCCCCTGCAGCACCACCGCCGCCAGCCAGTTGTTGCGGCGGGCGCTGAGCATGCCCTCCTCCAGCACCGTGCCGGGGGTGAGCACGCGGGTGATGTCGCGTTTGAGCAGCGCCCCCTTGGCGGGGGTGGTCTCCAGCTGGTCGCAGAGGGCCACGCAGAAGCCGCGGCGCACCAGTTCGCTGCAGTAGCGCTCGGCGGCGTGGTGGGGCAGGCCCGCCATCGGCACCCGTCCGATCTCCTTGCCCCCCTCCTTGCCGGTGAGGGTGAGCTCCAGCAGGCGCGACACGGTGATCGCATCCTCGAAGAAGCACTCGAAGAAATCGCCCAGCCGGTAGAGCAGCACCCGCTCGGGATGGGCGCGCTTGAGCTCCACGTAGTGGCGCAGCATCGGCGTGAGCTGCTGGGGGTCCACCAGGCCGTGGTGGTGCCAGCGGGGGAGGTCGTGGTCGGGCTCGGGGCTGGTGGCGGCAGCCTCCGGTGGTGCGGCGTCCACTTCCGCCTCGGCGGCTGCCGGATCCGGCGGCGCGCCGCTGGCGGCGCGCCCATGGCGGCGCGGGCGGGCGGCCGCATCGGCCGCGAGGGCGTCGTCGTCGAGATCGCCGGGGGGCGGTGTATCCGGGGCAGGCGCGGAGGCGCTGCGGCTGCCTGCTCCGCGGGACCCTGGGGGCTCGGCCGCGGCGCCGGCGAAGAGCTCGCCCTGCAGGCCGAGGCCCTCCCCGAGCGACAGCTGCTGCTCGGCTCCCGCAGCCACGTCCGCCATCCGTAGGGCTGTTGATCGTAGGGGCGCGGGCCCGGCCGCTGGCTGCCGACAACTTGTGAAGGATCCCGTCGTCGCCCCGCCGGCGGCCGGAATCGTCGTGTGAGAATCCCGAAACTGACCGCCGGCGCTCCCTGTGGAGGCCGCCGCGGCCATCCCCGTTGCCGCAGCCATGCAGATCCTCAACACGCTCACCGTTCTGGCCCTGGTGGTGCTGTCGTTCGCGCTGGTGGTGGCGGTGCCGGTGCTCTACGCCAGCAGCGACGACAGCGGCCGCTCCAACCGCCTGATCCTGCTGGGCGGCATCGCCTGGGTGGCCCTGGTGCTGCTCAACTGGGGCATGAGCTATTTCGTGGTCTGACCCCTTTGGCCGTTTTCGAAGGTCGCTTCACCGACGCCGCCCGCCTGCGCATCGGCGTGGTGGTGGCCCGTTTCAATGATCTGGTCACCGGCAAGCTGCTGAGCGGCTGCCTCGACTGCCTCTCCCGCCACGGCATCGACGTGGGCGCCGAGAGCGCCCAGCTGGATGTGGCCTGGGTGCCCGGCAGCTTTGAGATCCCCCTGGTGGCCCAGCGGATGGCCGCCAGCGGCCGCTACGAGGTGGTGGTCACCCTCGGCGCGGTAATTCGCGGCGATACGCCCCACTTCGATGTGGTGGTGGCCGAGGTGAGCAAGGGCGTGGCCGCCGTGGCCCGCGACACCGGCATCCCCGTGATCTTCGGGGTGCTCACCACCGACACCCTGCAGCAGGCCCTGGAGCGGGCCGGCATCAAGAGCAACCTGGGCTGGAGCTACGGCCTGCAGGCCCTGGAGATGGGCAGCCTGATGGCGGCCCTGCCGGGCGGCTGAAAACCCTCGGACGCCCGTCCCGCTCCTGTGCCGGCCCTGCAGCCGCCGACTCCGGCAGGTCTGGAGTGGGCTTTCGCCTTAGGTTTTCCCCAGCCACAACGATCGATTGCCCTGGCGCCAGCCGCGACATCTGCTCTTCCTCTGTGCCGGACTTGATCTGAGCGCTTGCCTTCTGTTTGCAGCGATCCTCGATCAACAGCATCGGACCCGCCTGCTGGATCAGCCCGGCTGGCTTCTGGGCTTTGGGTTTCTCTATCTCCTGCTGGGCTGGTTGTTCGGCACCTACACGGTGCTGCGCTGGCCCTGGCTGCGGCTGCGGCTGGTGCTGCTGCGGCTGGGGATCACGGCCCTGGCCACGCTGCTGGTGGTGGCGCTGATGGACTGGTGCCTCAATCTTCCGGCCGGGATCTACCTCAGCCACCGCAGCACGCAGGTGTTTCTCGTGGGCTCCCTCACCCTCTGGGCCCTGCTGCTGCGGCTTGGCCTGCGCTGGCTGGGCCGGCGCGCCCCCCAGCGGGAATGGGGGCTGATGGCCTCCCCCCAGGAGGCCCCAGCGATTCTGCGCGAATGGCAGCGCACCCCCTTTGCGATCACGCCGCGGGTGCTCTCGCCGGCCGGCCATGCTTTCCCGCCAGGGGGTGTGGTGCTCGGCAGCGACCTGCGCCTGGCGCCGGATCAGGAGCAGCAGCTGCAGAGCCTCGAGCGCCAGGGCGTGCCGATCACCACGGTGATCGAACTGGCGGAGCGGGAACTGGAGCGCCTGCCGCCGGCCCTGCTGCCGGCGGACTGGCTCTCCCTGGCGGACATCCCCTGGTCGGACACCTTCAGCGTGCAGCGGCAGCTCAAGCGCACCGCCGATGTGGTGGTGGCGGCCCTGCTGCTGGTGCTCAGCCTGCCGGTGATGCTGCTGGCGGGTCTGCTGATCTGGCTCAACGACCGCGGGCCGGTGTTCTACGTGCAGGAGCGCAGCGGCTGGATGGGCCGCACCTTCCGGCTGCTGAAGCTGCGCACCATGACCTGCTCCGATCCCGCGGCCCCCGCCCAGTGGACGGTGCCGGGGGACTGCCGCATCACCCGGGTGGGGCAGCTTCTCCGCCGGGTGCGGCTCGATGAGCTGCCCCAGCTGGTGAACGTGCTCAGCGGCGACATGAGCCTGATCGGGCCCCGCCCGGAGCGGCCCGAGCACGAAGCCGATCTGGAGGCCCACATCCCCCACTACCGCAAGCGGCACTGGATGCGCCCCGGGCTCAGTGGCTGGGCCCAGGTGTCCGCGCCCTATGCCGCCAGCCTGGAGGAGGCCGAGCTCAAGCTCAGCTACGACCTCTACTACCTCCACAACTGGAGCACCGCCCTGGACCTGCTGATCCTGTTCAAGACGATCAAGATCGTGCTCAAGGCCGGAGGACGCTGACTTCCAAAATCCAGTCCTTGACATCCGCTGGCATAAGCCAGGATCTTGGTTGAAGACTTTTCGGCTTGGTATCCGGGTTGGTACAACAATCAACACCGCCACAGCGGCATCCGGTTCGTGCCGCCATCCCAGCGCCACAGCGGAGAAGCCGTTGAGATCAGCCGCCACCGTGCCCACGTCTACGAACAGGCCCGTCAACGTCATCCGCGCCGCTGGAGCCGATCCCCCCATCCGCTGTTGGCCTCAGCCGGAGGTGGTCTGGATCAATCCGCCACCAACAGAACACGGCATCACTGCGGCTACGTTGTGGATGGCCGCCTGATCGGCTGCAGGGGCGTCATCTTTCCTGGGAGTTACCGTCCACCCCCTGACCGTCAAGGGCAACCAGAAGACACTGCATCGCCAGATCGGGCCTCCTGAGAAAGGCCAGATCCGCTGCAGCGCAGTGGATGTCAGCAGTTTTACCCGTTAAAATGTACGGGATCGGGCTCTTTTGCGCCCAAAAGCTGCCCTGAGTTTCCCACATGTACCGGCGTGAGCATCGTGATCAGCTCTCGTTCGAGGACT
>JBJTWS010000333.1:0-6630 GCA_046081905.1 Synechococcus sp.
GATCGGCCGGGCGCCCATGGTGAAGATGTCGCGCAGGATGCCGCCCACGCCCGTGGCGGCGCCCTGGAACGGCTCCACCGACGAGGGGTGGTTGTGGCTCTCGATCTTGAAGGCCAGCCGCTGGCCCTCACCCAGATCCACCACACCGGCGTTCTCACCCGGGCCCACCAGGATGCGCGGGCCGGTGGTGGGGAAGCCGGACAGCAGCGGCCGCGAGTTGCGGTAGCAGCAGTGCTCCGACCACATCACCCCGAACATGCCCAGCTCGGCCCGGTTGGGGGCACGGCCGAGGCGACGGCAGATCTCGTCGTAGTCGGCCTGGCTCAGGTTCTCCTTCTTGAGGGCCTCAGGAACGGAGTACGCGGGAGCGGCGACCACGGGGACGTGCGGCGGGGGATCTCCAGTCTTGCCGAGCGCCCCCCGGCCTCAGACCCAGGGATCGTCGCCCCGGTCGCGATCGCCGCGGTAGCGGGGCGGCGGCGGCGGCTCGGCGGGGCTGTCCCAGCGGTCCCACACATCCTCGGGATCCTGGGAGCGCTCCCGTCGCGGGTCCCTGCGGGAGCTCTCGAGCCGCTCCTCCTCCTCTTCCTCCCAGGGGGGCTCCTCCAGCCAGCCCTCCAAGCGCCCCTCAAAGCGCTCCCCGGCCTGCTCGAGCTGGTCGCGCCAGCGGCCCGTCTCCTCCTCCAGCTGCTCCTTCCAGCGGCGGGAGCGGCGCACCAGCTCCTGGCGGACGCTGGCACGGGCCAGGGGGAGATCCTCCAGATCCTGAAGGGCCGTGCGCACCAGGCCCGGCTGCTGGTCCACGATCCGATCCGGCACCAGGCGCCAGCGGCTGCTGCCGGGCAGGCGGGGATCGCTGCGGGCGATCAGGTAGTGGCGGATGGCGCCGCTGCGCAGGTCCACGGCGGCATCCACCAGCCGGCCGAGGCTCTGCTCCCGTGCCCCCACCAGGGTGGCCTCGAACAGGGTGGGCAACCGCTCCAGGGTGGCGGCGTCGCTCTCGGCCGGTTCCCCCTGCACGAACACCTCGGTTTCGCTGAGGCCCCGCAGCTGATCGAGTCGCCACACCCGCCGCGCCGTGCCGAAGGTGGACGGCCGGCAGGCCCAGCCCAGCAGGCGGTGGACCGGCGGATGCATCCAGGCCAGCACTCCGGGGCCATGGTCGAGGCCATGGTCGCAGCGCACCCGGCGGCGGAGCAGATCGCTGAGCAACAGCTGCTCGGGAAGGGCCACGGGATCAGGCGCGGATCTGAACGGGCATCACCAGGTAGGTGAAGGCGTCGTCGTCGAGGGGGGTGAGCACGGCCGGGGTGGTGGGGCCGTTGCAGCGCAGGGTGACGCGCTCGCTGCCGATTGCCTTGAGGCCATCGAGCACGTAGCGCACGTTGAAGGCGATCTCGATCGGCTCGCCGCTGAGCTGGGCCGCCAGGGTCTCGGAGCCGCTGCCCACGTCCTGGGCATCGGCGCGGATCCGCACCTGGCCATCGGCCGGCTCGGTGCTGATCTTCACCACGTTGTTGTGTTGGTCGGCGAGCACGGCCACTCGCTCGAGGGCGGAGGTGAAGGCACGGCGATCCATCTCGATCGATCGCACGAAGGTCTCGGGGATCAGCTGGCGGTAGTTGGGATAGGTGCCATCGAGGGTGCGGCTGGTGAGCACCTGATCCGCCCAGAGGAACACCACCTGGCCCCGCTCGCAGAAGAGGCTCAGGGGGTCGTCGGAGGAGCGGCCCGAGAGCAGCCGCTCCAGCTCCCGCAGGGAGCGGGCCGGCACCGTGACGGCAAAGGGTTCACCCTCGCCACCCGGCTCGCTTTCCCCCCGCAGCGCCTCGGAGAGCCGCAGCACCGCGAGGCGGTGGCCATCGGTGGCGGCGCACTCCAGCCCCCCCTCCTCCAGGCGCAGGTGCACGCCCGTGAGCAGTTGCTTGGCCTCATCGCCACTGCTCGCGAAGAGGGTGGCCCGCAGGCCCCGCACCAGGGCTTCGGCGTCGAGGCGGATCGGGGTGCCGGCCTGCACTAGGGGCAGATCCGGAAAGTCCTCGGCGGGCATGCCGCGCATGCGGTAGCTGCCGGAGAGGGAGGTGAGCTCCACCTGTTCGGTGCCGTCCTCGCAGTGGAGGGTGATGGGGCTGTCGGAGGAGAGGCGGGAGACGATCTCGCCGAACAGGCGCGACGGCAGGGTGATGGCGCCGCTGGCCTCCACCACCGCCGGCAGGCTGGTCTGGATGCCCAGGCTCAGATCAAAGCCGGTGAGGCTGAGGCGGCCGGTGCCGGCATCGGCCGTGAGCAGCACGTTGGCCAACACCGGATGGGTGGGGCGGGCGGAAACGGCACGGCTCACCAACTGAAGGCTGGTGCTGAGTTCGGCCTGGGAGCAGACCAGCTTCATGGGGATTTCAGGAGACCGGAACGCCGGCGGAACGGCCATTCCACCGTTCCACAGGGCGGCCCCAAGCGCAACGCACCACCCGGCCGGATTCCCGTTTTCCGCTGCGCTTTCCCCAGGCCTTCTGCTAGACGGGTTTTTCTTTTCAAGAATCAGATCCAAAACCCGTAGTAGCAGGACCTGGGGAAATCGTGGAAAACCGGCCAAGCCCCCTTGTAGGGCAGGGATTCTGCTCCCACAGGGTTGAGGAAAAGTTTTCCGGACGTTGGGTGGAAAAGCACTTTTCCGCCGATTCCCGGTCCTGGGGAAAAGATGGCCAATCGGGCACTGCAGTTCCGCCTGCGATTTCCCCTGGCTGGGGAATCGGTTTTCCCGGAGTTTTCATCAGACGCTTTCTTCATGGTCCATTGCCCAGCAGCGCTGTTCCCGTGCGGGCTTCTGGCCGGCGCCCATGAAAAAAGCCCCCGTCAGGGGGCTGGTGGCGATCAACGGTGCCTGTTCGGCGGCAGGGGGCTCAGAAGCCCATCACCCTCGCCACCGTGGCGGTGTCGGGATCCAGGCCGGTGTGGAAGCGGGCTTCGTTGTGCTCGATCGCCGTGGTGGGGTCCTTGAGACCGTTGCCGGTGAGCACGCACACCACCGTGGCCCCCGCCGGCACCTCCTCGCGGCGCTTCAGCAGACCCGCCACCGAGGCGGCGCTGGCCGGCTCGCAGAACACCCCTTCGCCGGCCCCCAGCAGCTTGTAGGCCTCGAGGATCTCGGCGTCGGTCACGGCCATGAAGTCGCCATCGCTCTCGCCGCGGGCCTTGAGGGCGTTCTCCTTGTTCACCGGATTGCCGATCCGGATCGCCGTGGCGATCGTGTCCGGCTGCTCCACCGTGTGGCCCAGAACCAGGGGGGCGGCTCCGGCGGCCTGGAAGCCCATCATCCGGGGCAGCTTCCAGCTGCGGCCCGCCTGGCGGTATTCCTTGAAGCCCATCCAGTAGGCGCTGATGTTGCCGGCGTTGCCCACCGGGATGCAGAGCCAGTCGGGCGCTTGGCCCAGGGCATCCACCACCTCGAAGGCGGCCGTTTTCTGGCCCTGGAGGCGGTAGGGGTTGAGGGAATTCACCAGGGTCACCGGATAGCGCTCCGCCACGTCGCGCACGATCGCCAGGGCCCGGTCGAAATTGCCCTGCACCGCCAGCACCTCCGCCCCGTAGAGCAGCGCCTGGGCCAGCTTGCCCTGGGCCACGTAGCCGTCCGGGATCAGCACGAAGGCCCGCATGCCGCCGCGGCGGGCGTAGGCGGCCGCGGCGGCGGAGGTGTTGCCGGTGCTGGCGCAGATCACCGCCTCCGAGCCGGCTTCCTTCGCCTTGGAGATGGCCATGGTCATCCCCCGGTCCTTGAAGGAGCCGGTGGGGTTGAGGCCGTCGTACTTGAGGTACACGCGCACGCCGCGGCCGATCCGCTCGGCGATCACCGGGGCGGGGATCAGGGGTGTGGCGCCCTCCCGCAGGGTCACCACCGGCGTGGCATCGCTCACCGGCAGCCACTCCCGGTAGGCCTCGATCAATCCGGGCCAGTCCTGCAGTACCGGCTGGGCGCCGAAGGGACCGGTGCCATGGCGCCGGAAGGAACGGAGCATGGGCACGGGGGCGGGACTGGAGGCTGGGGCCGAATCTACGGCTCGGGGCCGGAGCCGTAGATTCGGGCAGGGGTACGGCGGCTCAGGGGGTGGCCTTGGAGGCCTCATCCCCCCGCAGCCCATCCAGGGGCGACTCGGAGAAGAAGCGCACCAGGTCGGTCACGGAGCTGGCCTTGCTCATCAGGCTGAGCAGAGCGGGAATGCTCACCTCGATCTCGCGGGTGGGGTAGGCCTTCAGGAAGCCCACCGGCGAGATCTTGCCGTCGTCGTTGGCGGCGCTGAGCACTAGGGCCGAGCGCATCGCTTGCACCCCCACCGTTTCGGCGTTGAGCGGGTAGACGATCCGGGCCACCCGGGCCAGGATCGCCTCGCCGATGCGGGTGTTCAGCAGGCGGCTGACCAGCACCACCGGCACCGTGATCGACTGGTTCAGCAACTTGGCGGCCTCCTCGGGCGGCTGCTTGCTGAAGCGCAGCACATCGGAGAGCAGGCCGCGGGCCTCACCCGTGGTGGCCAGGTGCTCCAGATCGGCCACCGGAATCGAGCGGCGGAAGGCGCCACTCACGAACACCAGGTTCTCGCCCGCCAGGGCGGCCGGACTGGCGCTGCAGAGGCCCAGGCTCAGCAGGGCGGCCACCAGGCGCCGGCGGTGGGGGCGGAGGCGCAGGGGCCGCTCAGGCACGGAGTACTCCAGAGACGGATCCATCGTAGGTGGGTCGGCCGGGTCCCCTGGCCTCAGGCGCTGGCCAGATCCCCCCGCCGGCTGGGGGCCACCAGCACATCCCGCAGCAGCCGCACCACGCTGCGCTCCGCCAGCCCCCGGGCCACCTGGGCCCCCATCCGCCGCAGATCCGGTTCGGCCAGCAGCCGCGGCAGGCGGCGCAGCAGCATCACGGGCTCGAAGCCCGGCAGGGTGCGCAGAATCAGCAGCAGCTGGCGTACCGGCTCGAGATCGAGCAGGGGGTCGCCCCCCTCCCACACGGAACGCTCCCGCAGGCCGGGCGGCTGCCAGCGGGGCGGCAACCGCTTGCCCAGCCGCAGGGTGGCCTGCCAGGCCACCGCATCCATGCGCTCCACCACGGCTTCCACCAGCTGCTGGCGCAGCAGACCGCCCTGGGGGGAGAAAAGGAAATCCAGCACCTGATCCAGCAGGCTCTCGAGGTCGAGCTGGCTGCCCTGGGAGGCGCTGGCGATGAGGTTGTCGAGCCGCTGCCAGCGGAAGATGTCGCCATCGAAGAGCATCTCCCGCAGGCTTTCCCGCAGGCTCGGATCGGGGTCTTCCATCAGCCGGCGAGCGAAGTAGGGATAGGCGGCCCCGAGGATCTTGAAGTCGGGATCCACGCTCAGGGCGATCCCCTCGAGGGTCACCAGCGAGCGGATGATCAGGGCGTAGTAGGGCGGCACCCGGAAGGGGAAGCGGTACATCACGCCGCTGAGGTCGTCGGTCACGGCCTTGAAGTCCATCCGGCTCACGCCCATCTCCAGGGCCTGGCCGAACACGGTCTCGAAGGCCGGCACGATCGGCTCGAGGTTCACATCCTCGGCCAGGAAGCCCAGGCTCACGAAATCCTTGGAGAGGGCCCCGAAGTTGCGGTTCACCAGGTGCACCACCGCCTGGATCAGGCCGGTGCGGGCCTCGCGGCTCACCTCGCTCATCATGCCGAAGTCGAGGTAGGCGAGCCGGCCATCGGCCAGGGCCAGCAGGTTGCCGGGGTGGGGATCGGCGTGGAAGAAGCCGTGCTCCAGCAGCTGCTGCAGGCTGCAGTCCACCCCCACGCTCACCATGTCGTCGGGGTCGACCCCCAGGGCCTGCACCGCCTGGAGGTTGGTGAGCTTCACCCCATCGATCCACTCCATCGTGAGCACTCGCCGGCTGGTGGCCTGCGGGTGGATCGCGGGTACGGCGATGCGGGGATTGTGGGCGTGCAGCTGGCGAAAGCGCTCGGCATTGGCGGCTTCGTTGAGATAGTCCATCTCCTCGAACACGCGCCGTCCGAGTTCATCGATCAACGCCATCAGGTCGCTGCGGATCAGCCGCACGTGCCGGTTCATCCAGGCGGCGATGTTGCGCACGATGTAGAGGTCCAGCGTGATCTGCTCCCGCAGGCCGGGCCGCTGCACCTTCACCGCCACCCGCTCACCGCTGCGCAGCACGCCCCGGTGCACCTGCCCCAGGGAGGCGGCGGAGATCGGTTCGCGCTCGAGGCTGGCGTAGATCTCCTCCACCGGGGCGCCGAGGTCCTCCTCGATGCAGGCCATCGCCAGGGCCGAATCGAAGCCCGGCAGCTGGTCCTGCAGCTGGGCCAGCTCCTCCAGCAGCACCGGCGGGATGATGTCCGGCCGGGTCGAGAGGGCCTGGCCCGCCTTGATGAAGGCCGGTCCGAGGGCCGCCAGCAGTTCGGCGCACTCCCGCGCCCGCGCCCGCGCCCGCAGAGGGTTGGCCAGCAGCCCCAGGGCCCAGTCGCTGCCCACGCCGATCAGGTAGAGGCCGATCGGCACCAGGGTCTGCAGCAGGCGGCGCAGCAGCCGCTGCGGGTGGCCGGCGTAGATGCGGGTGATGGCGGCCGGGTCGTAGCGCAGCAGGCCGGCCGCCTCGAGAAAGTCGCCCAGTTCCTCC
>JBJTWS010000334.1:0-11420 GCA_046081905.1 Synechococcus sp.
CTGGTGCGGGGGGTGGAGAAGTTCGACCCCACCCGCGGCTACAAGTTCTCCACCTACGCCTACTGGTGGATCCGCCAGGGGATCACCCGGGCGATCGCGGAGAAGAGCCGCACGATCCGGCTGCCGATCCACATCACCGAGACGCTCAACAAGCTGAAGAAGGGCCAGCGGGAGCTGAGCCAGGAGCTGGGCCGCACCCCCACCATCACCGAGCTGGCCCACGCCCTTGAGCTCCCGGAAGACGAGGTGAAGGACCTGCTCTGCCGGGCCCGCCAGCCGGTGAGCCTGGAGACCAAGGTGGGCGACGGCGAGGACACCGAACTGCTCGACCTGCTGGCCGGCGACGGCGTGCTGCCGGAGGAGCTGGTGGATGGCGAGTGCCTGCGGGGCGACCTGCGGGCCCTGCTCGATCGCCTGCCGGAGGTGCAGGCCCGGGTGCTGAAGATGCGCTACGGCATCCCCTGCCCCGACAACGCCGAGGGGGAGGAGCCCATGAGCCTCACCGGCATCGGCCGGGTGCTCGGCATCAGCCGCGACCGGGTGCGCAACCTCGAGCGCGATGCCCTCGCCGGGCTGCGCCGCCTCAGCGACGCGGTGGAGGCCTACGTGGCCTGCTGAGGCCCAGCCCAGCAGGTCTCTGGCTTACAGCTGGATCGGCGGCCACCAGCAGGTGGTGGCGATCAGGTCGGCTTCGGTGAGTTCATCGCTGCGGCGCAGCTCGGCTTCGCGGCTCTCCAGCAGGGTCCGGTGCAGTGTCTCCCCCATGGCCTGGGCCAGCAGGGTGTTGCTCCGCAGGGCCTCCACCGCCTCCGCCAGCTGGGTGGGGAGCCGGGGCGTCTGGCCGCCGGGAGCGCGGCCCGGATCGCCCACCACCGGGGGCGGCAGCACCCGCGCCCGCTCCACCCCCTCCGCCAGCGCCGCCTGCAGGGCCCCCAGCAGCAGGTAGGGGTTGGCGGCGGCATCCACCACCTTGAGTTCGAGGTGGCTGGCTTCGCCGGCTCCGCCCGGGATCAGCCGCAGGGCCGCCTCCCGGTTCTCCTCTCCCCAGGCCTGGAAGGGGGCCGCCCAGCGCCCCGGCACCAGCCGCCGGTACGACACGGACAGCGGACAGCCGATCGCCAGCAGGGCCGGCAACTGCTCCAGCAGGGCCGCCACGGCCCGCTCCCCCAGCTCGGTGAGCCCCGCCGGCCCCTGGCCGCCACTGAGCAGCGGCACGCCGTGGCGCTCCAGGCTGAGGTGCACGTGGCCGCCGTTGCCCACCCGCTCCGCGGACACCACCGGGCTGAAGGAGGCCCGCCAGCCGAAGCGGCGGCTCACCCGCTGGATGATCAGCCGGGCGCAGACCAGCTGGTCGGCGGCCTGGAGCGGATCGGAGGCCTCCAGGGAGAGTTCGAACTGGCTGGCGCCGTATTCGGGGTGGATCTGCAGCCAGGGCAGCCCGGCCCGGTCGAGGGCCGTGGTGATGGCACTGAGGTAGTCGAGTCCCTCCACCAGCCGGTCGGCGCCGTAGGGGCTGCCGCCCACGGTGGGGCTCATGTAGCTGGCCACGCCGCTGGGGGCTCCCACCACCCACTCCACCTCGAAGCCGGCCCGCATCTCCAGCCCGGCGGCGGCCAGGGCAGCCATCTGGGTGCGGCAGAAGCCGCGCTGATCGGCGGCGTAGACGCGCCCATCCTGCTCGTGGCGGTCGCCCGCCAGCCAGCCCCAGCCCAGCTCGCCATCGAGCAGGGTGAGGCTCTCGAGGTCGGGGATCAGCCGCAGGTCGCCATCCGGCCGCGCCAGCGACTGCAGCCCATCAATGCCGCCGGTGGCGCCGAAGCCATCGGACACCGGCGAGAAGCCCACGCCGCAGCGGGCCACGAGCGGCAGCCGGGCCAGGGGGATGCCCTTCACCAGGGGCAGCCCCATGTGGTTCACGAAGGTGATCGCCAGCTGGCGCAGGCCCCGCTGCTCCAGCTCGGGCAGCATCCGCCGGGCCCGGGCCTCGGCCTGCTGGGCCACACTCGCACTGCGGCTGCCGGGAAGGGCCATGGAGGGCGGGGCAGAGGATCTCAGGATGGCTCCACCGGTCGGCGTGCGTCAGCCCGCGTCTGCGCCGCCGGCACCGCCGGCGGGCGATGGGAGGGCGCTGCTGCTGGTGGACGTGCAGAACGGCACCTGTGGTCCGGAGCTGGCCGCCAGCCGGCCGGAGTTCCTGGAGCGCTTCGGCCGCCACACCCTGCCGCGGCTGGAGCGGGCCCTGGCCCTGGCCCGGGGGCACGGCATCGAGGTGATCCACACGGTGATCGCCAACCTCACCGCCGACGGTCGCGACCGCAGCCTCGACTACAAGCGCTGCGGCATGGGCTTCCCCCCCGGTTCGCGCCAGGCCCGGGTGATCGATCCGCTGGCCCCCGGCCCCGATGAGCTGGTGCTGCCGAAGAGCTCCTCCTCGACCTTCAGCTCCACGGTGCTCGATTACCTGCTGCGCAACCTGGGCGTGCGGGAACTGATCGTGGCCGGGCTGCTCCCCGATCAGTGCATCGACCACACCGTGAAGGACGCCGCCGACCGCGGCTACGCGGTGAACTGCCTGCACGATGCCTGCCAGGCGGAGAGCCCCGAACGGCACGAGGCGGCCCTGCGCTGTTTCCAGGGCTACGGCCGGCTCTGGAGCGTGGAGGAGTGGGCCCTGTCCCTGGGGCCCGTCTGAAGCCAGAGTGAGGCGCCTTCGGCCTGCCTGCCCTGGCCCCCTCTTCCCCCGCCCCTCCCCCGCCCCTGCTGCGGCGCGGCTGGCTCTGGTGGTTGGCACTGCTGCTGCTCTGGCTGCTGGCCACCGCCTGGGACCGCAGCTGGCTGGCGGCCGATCAATCGATTCCCGACTGGGATCAGGCCGATTACCTCAACAGCGCCGTGGACCACGGCCGCGCCCTGGGGTTGCTGGCCGGCGGCGGCTGGCCCGGCTGGGACGGGCTGCTCGACCTCTCCCCCAAGATCCCGCCGCTGGCCTCCCTGGTGAGCGGCACCGTGATGGCCCTGGTGGGTACCCAGCCCGACCAGGCCTGCTGGGTGCTGGCCGTCTGGCACGGCCTGCTGCTGGTGGTGGTGGCCCTCTGGGGGCGCCAGCTGGTGTCGCCGGGGTTCGGCCTGCTGGCGGCGGCCCTCACCACCCTGGTGCCGGGGCTGGCGGAGCTGCGGCTCAGCTTCACCCTCGATCTGGCCCTCACCGCCTGCACCACCCTGGCCCTGTGGCTGCTGGGCCGCTGGCAGGCGCCGCCGCCGGGCCGGGCCCGCTGGGGGCTCACCGTTGCGGCGGCCCTGGCGGTGGCCGCGGCGGTGCTGGTGAAGCAGAGCGCCCTGCTGGTGCTGCTGGCGCCCTGCCTCTGGGCGGCCGGCCAGGGGCTCGGCCAGCGGGGGCGGCGCCTGCCGGTGCTGCTGGCCCTGGGGGTGGTGCTGGCGGTCTGCGCCCCCTGGCTGCACCACAACTGGATCTCCACGATCGGCGGCACCAACCGGGCTGTGATCGAGTCGGCGGCGGCGGAGGGGGATCCGGCCGTGTTCAGCCTGGCGGGATGGCTCTGGTACCTGCGCCAGGCGCCCCGCCAGCTGGGCGTTCCGCTGCTGCTGGGCGCCCTGCTCGGCGGCGGCTGGGCCCTGGGGCGGGCCTGGCGGCAGCCGGGTGGCCCGGCGGCCCTGGCGGCGGCCCTGCGCCGGCCCGTGCGCCATTGGGGGGCGGGCTGGCCCTGGTTGCTGGGCTGCACGCTGGCCTGCTGGGTGCTGATCACCCTCAGCCCCAACAAGGACGGCCGCTACCTGGCACCGCTGCTGCCCCTGCTGGTGCTGCTGCTGGCCCGCGCCTGGTGGAGCCTCGGCGCGGCCCTGCAGCGGGGCTGGCCCGGGGGGCGGGGGGCGGCCCTGGTGCTGCTGCTGGGGCTCGGGTCGGCCACGGCGGCCCTGGCGCTGCCGCGCCAGGAGGCGATCGCGCGGCGCCAGCGCTCGCCCCTGCCGCAGGCGATGGAGTTTCTCCGCACCCAGCACCCCGGCGAGCCCCTCGCCCTGCTGGTGCTGCCGGGCCTGAGCGACCTCAACGACCACACCGCCACCTTCTACGGCCGCCAGGAGGGGGGCCAGGTGCTGGCCCGCAGCCTCGGCCGCAATCCCTCCGAGCACGAGCTGGTGCTGGAGCGGGCCGACTGGCTGCTGCTGGCCACCGGCGACCAGGGCCACCGCCGCGAGACGGTGCGGCAGCTCAGCCGCCGGGTGCGCAGCGATGGCCGCTTTGAGCGGGTGAAGGCCTGGCGCTGGACCAAGGGCCGCGAGGTGGAGCTCTGGCGCCGCACCGCCGCGGCGCCGCCGGTGCCGCGCTTCGATGCCACTTTCGTGGCCCTGGCCAACGGCCTGGCGGAAGGGCCCCGCGGCCTGGCGCGGGTGCTGGACGCCATCGGCCCGCAGCACCAGCTCGATCCCCACTTCCTCTACCAACCGCGGGTGGAGCAGGCGGCCCGCCAGCGGCTGGCCCGCAACCCCTCCGACACCGAGGCCCTCTGGAGCCTCACCCTGCTGGCGATCCTGCGGGAGCGGCCCACCCAGGCCGCCCACTGGCTGGAGCGGCTCGAGGCGCAGCTGCCCGAGAACCCCTGGCCGGCCGCCTACCGCGCGGCGGTGCTGCTGATCGACTGGCAGCCCTGGCCCGCCCGCGACGCGGTCCGGACCCATCCGCTGCACGGACGTGAGCCGGTGCTCCAGGGGCTGGGGGATCTGGCGGCGCTGCTGGGCGGGGATCCCCGGGCGCTCGGGTCCCTGCCCCGCAGCCTGCCGCACGCCTACGACCGGATCGACCGGGCCCTGGAGCCCCCGGCTTCGCCGTCCATGTCCCCGGCCGCTTCCCCCCGCCCATGACCCCCGCCCCGATCACGTCTGCGGTGGCCGGCCGGCCGCGGCTCCGCACCGCCCTGCTGCTGCTCTGGGCCGCTGCCCTGGTGCTCGCCCTCAGCGGCCTGGGGGGCGTGCCCCTGCGGGACTGGGATGAGGGCATCGTGGCCCGCGTTTCCCTGGAGCTCAGCCAGGCGCCGTGCTACGGCCAGCTGCTGCCCACCTACTGGGGGGAGCCCTATGCCAACAAGGCACCGGGGCTGCACCTGCTGATCGCATGGGCGGTGCAGCTCTGGCGCCTCTGGCCCGGTCACGACGCCACGGCCCTCCCGCCGGAGGCGGTGGTGCGGCTGGTGCCGGCGGTGCTCTCGAGCCTGGTGGTGCCCCTGGCCGGCCTGATCCAGTGGCAGCTGCGACCCGGCAACCGCCGCGCGGCCCTGGCCACCGCCCTGATCCTCCTCTGCCTGCTGCCGGTGCAGCGCCACGGCCGCCTGGCGATGCTGGATGGCACCCAGCTCACGGCCACGGCCCTGCTGTGGTGGAGCCTGTTGCGGCTGGAGAGCGACCCCGCCCGCGCCGGCCGCTGGGGCCTGCTGGCGGGCCTGGCCGGCAGCGCCGAGCTGCTGCTCAAGGCGCCGATGCTGCTGCCGGTGCTGGCGGTGCCGCTGGTGGCCCTGGGGCTCGGCCAGCGGCCGCCGCAACCGCTGCTGCTGCGGGCCGGGGCCGCTCTGTTGCTGGGGCTGCTGCCCGGCCTGGCCTGGCACGGCTGGCATGCCCTGGCCCAGGGCTCCCAGGCGGCATGGCTCTGGCTGGGGGATGGGGCCGGCCGGGTGCTGCTCTCGGCCGGCGAGGGCAGCGACCAGGGCTGGCGGGTGCCGGTGCTGGAGGTGCTGGAGGGGGGCTGGCCCTGGCTGCCCCTCTGGCCCTTCGCCGTTGGGCTGGCCTGGCGGCAGCGTCAGCGCGCCGCCGGCCGCTGGCCGCTGGTGCTGCAGCTGGGCATGGCGCTGATGGTGCTGCCGCTGCGCACCCAGCTGCCCTGGTACAGCCATCCCCTCTGGCTGCCCTTCGCGCTGCTGTGCGGGCCGCTGCTGGCCTGGCTGGTGGATCCGGCCGGCGAACCGGTGGCGCCGCCGCTGCGGGGGGTGGTGCGGCGCATCCCGGCCCTGTGGCTGCTGCTGGGGGTCCTGGCCCTGCTCGCCGCCCTGCTGCCCCTGGCCCCCCTGGAGCCGGCGCGGCCCCTGCTGCTGGTGATCGCCGCCGGCTGGGGGGTGGGCGGCGCCCTGCTGCTGGCGGCCGTGCCGCAGCGGCGCCAGTGGGGCGTGGCGGTGCTGGGCGGCGGCACTGCCCTGGCGCTGCTGCTGCTCTTCCTGAGCCCCGTGTGGCTGTGGGAGCTCAACGAGACCTGGCCGGTGCGGCCGGTGGCGGCGCTGCTGCAGCGCCACGGGGTGGAGGCCGCGGGGCTCTGGCGGCACGACAGCCGCCCCAGCCTCAGCTGGTACGCGGGCCTGCCGGTGCGGCCCCTGCGCAAGGCCCGCGACCTGGCCCGCCTGCCGGCCGATGCCACCGGCCAGGTGTGGGTGCTCAGCCAGGAGGAGCCGGCGGCTCGCTCCTGGAGCTGCCGTCCGGTGGATGGGGCCGCCGGCTGGCGGCTGCTGCGCTGCCGGCCCAAGCCGGAGCAGCCCTGAGGGGCTGACGCGGGCCGGTGCCGACCGCGAAACTGTCCCTGGGCCGCCGGGTTTGCATGACGGCGCGGCCCCTCCTGAAGGACGCTCCCGGCATGGCAATTCCCTTTGGTGGTGATCCCGCCCTGGCGGCCTTCGGATCGAGCCTCACCGCGATCACCCTGGCCGAGCTGGGCGACAAGACCTTCTTCATGGCCCTGATCCTGGCGGCGCGCCATCCGCCCCGCTGGGTGTTCGTGGGCTCGTTCGCGGCCCTGGCGGTGGTGACGCTGCTCTCCCTCGGCGTGGGCTACGGCCTGCGGGAGTTGCTGCCCACGGCGCTTGTGCCCTGGCTGGCGGCCGCCCTCTTCCTGGGCTTCGGCGCCAAGCTCCTCTGGGATGCCCAGGGCCTGGCGGCCGGCGACGCCGACGAGGAGCGGGAGGCCCAGGAGACGATCGAGGCCGCCGAGCGGCGCCAGCGGATCGTGAGCGCTCCGGCGGTGGTGCGGGAGGCCTTCGTGCTGGTGTTCCTGGCGGAGCTGGGCGACCGCACCCAGCTGGCCACGATCGTGCTGGCCACGGCTCCGGCCTTCACCTTCGCCGGGCTGCTGCTCGGCACCCTGCTGGGCCATGCGCTGGTCACGGGCCTGGCGGTGGGCGCCGGCCGCTGGATCGGCCACCGCTTCAGCGAGCAGCTGCTCTACCGGCTCAGCGGCGGGCTGTTCCTGGTGTTCGGGCTCGTGTCGCTGCGGCAGGCCCTGGGTTGAGCGCCGCCATGGGATTCAACTCTCCGCGGGCCTACACCCTCCTCTCGGTGGGGGCGGCGGTGGCCACGATCGTGATCAAGGTGGCGGCCTGGCGGCTCACCGATTCGGTGGGCCTGCTCTCCGATGCGCTCGAATCGGGCGTGAACCTGGTGGCGGCGCTCGCGGCCTTCGCGGCCCTCACCCTGGCGGCCAAGCCCGCCGACCGGAGCCACAACTACGGCCACTCCAAGGCGGAGTACTTCTCCAGCGGCCTGGAGAGCGGCCTGATCGTGCTGGCGGCTCTGGCCATCCTCCACACCGCCTTCGGCCGGCTGCTGCGGCCGGAGCCCCTGGAGCAGCTGGGGCTGGGTCTGGGGCTTTCCCTGGTAGCCACCGCCATCAATGGCCTGGTGGCCCTGGTGCTGCTGCGGGCCTCGAAGCGGTTCGACTCGATCACCCTGCGGGCCGATGCCCACCACCTGCTCACCGACGTGTGGACGTCGCTGGGGGTGGTGCTGGGCCTGGGTCTGGTGAAGCTCACCGGGCTCTCGATCCTCGACCCGCTGCTGGCGATCGGCGTGGCCCTCAACATCGTGGTGGCCGGCTGGATCCTGCTGCGCGACACGGCGTCGGGCCTTCTGGATCGGGCCCTGCCGGAGGAGGAGCAGCGGCAGCTGGAGGCGCTGCTGGCGCGCCGCGCCGGCAAGGGCATCGCCTTCCACGCCCTGCGCAGCCGCGTGGCCGGCTCCCGCCGCTTCGTGGCCTTCCATGTGCTCGTGCCCGGGGCCTGGACCGTGCGGGAGGGCCATGCCTACTGCGAGGGCCTGGAGCGGGAGATCGGCGCCCTGCTGCCCCGCACCCATGTGCTCACCCACCTCGAGCCGATCGAGGAGCCGGTGTCGTGGGACGACGAGGGCTTCCCCTGGGACGAGCCATGAGCGGGGCCGGTGAGCCGGCCCCATCGGCTGCTGCTGCTGCGGCCTTGGATCTGCCGATCGCCGAACTCCGCCGGCAGCTGCTGACCTGGTGGGCCGTCCACGGCCGCCACGACATCCCCTGGAAGCGGCGGCCGGATGGCCGGCCCCTCGGCGATGGCGAGCAGGGCTGCGCCCTGGGGGCCTGGGTGGCGGAGGTGATGCTGCAGCAGACCCGGCTGCCGGTGGCGCTGCCCTACTGGCACCGCTGGATGGAGGCCTTCCCCAGCCTCGAGGCCCTGGCGGCGGCGGCGGAGCACGACGTGCTGCTGCTCTGGCAAGGGCTGGGCTATTACTCCCGCGCCCGCCGGCTGCGGCAGGGGGCGCGCCAGTTGCTCGAGGCTGGCGGTGGGGAGCGCCGGGGGGATCCCTTCCCCCGCACGCTGGAGGGCTGGCTGGCGCTGCCGGGCATCGGCCGCAGCACCGCCGGCAGCATCCTCTCGAGCGCCTTCGATCTGCCCCAGCCGATCCTCGATGGCAACGTGAAGCGGGTGCTGGCGCGCCTCACCGCCGCGCCGCGGCCGCCGGCCCGGGAGCTGGCCCGGTTCTGGCGGCTCAGCGAGCAACTGCTCGATCCGCGGCGGCCCCGGGCGTTCAACCAGGCCCTGATGGACCTGGGCGCCACCGTCTGCACCCCCCGCTCCCCCGCCTGCAGCGCCTGCCCCTGGCGCCCCCACTGCGCTGCCTACGCTGCCGGCGATTCCGCCCACTACCCCGTGAAGGACGCCGCCGCCCCCCTGCCCTTCCAGGTGATCGGGGTGGGGGTGGTGCTCGATGGCGCCGGCCGGGTGCTGATCGACCAGCGGCTCGCCGAGGGGCTGCTGGGGGGGCTGTGGGAGTTCCCCGGCGGCAAGCAGGAAAGCGGCGAGCCGATCGAGGCCACGATCCGGCGGGAGCTGCGCGAGGAACTGGCGATCGAGGTGGCGGTGGGGGAGGAGCTGATCCGCCTCGAGCACGCCTACAGCCACAAGCGGCTGCGCTTCGTGGTGCACCTCTGCAGCTGGCTCTCCGGCGAACCGCGGCCGCTTGCCTCCCAGCAGGTGCGCTGGGTGCATCCCACCGAGCTGGACGACTACCCCTTCCCCGCCGCCAATGGGCGGATCATCGCGGCGCTGCGGGAACGCCTCGGCGGGGAGGCGCCTGACGGCTCCGCCGGCGCGGGCCACCCTGGGGGAAGCCGCGCCGCCGCCTGATGGCCGCTTCCCCCCGGGTGCTCTGTTTCGGGGAGGCCCTGGTGGATCGCCTCGGCCCCCCCGGCGGCGATCCGGCGGATCCCACCACGGCCTCCACCTGCGACGACCGCCTCGGGGGCGCCCCTGCCAACGTGGCCTGCGCCCTGGCCCGGCTGGGCACGCCGGTGGCCTTCCTCGGCCGGCTGGGGCGCGATCCGATCGGTGAGGCCTTCGCCCAGCTTTTCGCCGCGCGGGGGGTGGCGGTTTCGGCCCTGCAGTGGGATCCGGCGCGCCCCAGCCGGGTGGTGCTGGTGCGCCGCGATGCCAGCGGCGAGCGCAGCTTCGGGGGCTTCGAGGGCGATCGGGGCGCGGGTTTCGCCGACCAGGCCCTGGAGGCTTCGGCCCTGGCGCAGCACCTCGAGAAGCTGCTGGCGGCCCCGCCGGGCTGGCTGCTGGCGGGCACCATTCCCCTGGCCAGTGGCCCCGCCGCCGAGGCCCTCGCCCTGGCCTGCGGGCGGGCGGCCGCCCACGGCTGGCGGCTGGCGGTGGATGTGAACTGGCGGCCCACCTTCTGGGACCCGGCCGCCGATCCGGCGGGTGCTCCCAGCGCGGCGCAGATCGGCGCCATGCAGCCGCTGCTGCAGCAGGCGGCGCTGCTCAAGTGCGCCCGCGAGGAGGCGGAGTGGATCTTCGGCGCGGCCGATCCGGCGGCCGTGGCCGCCGCCCTGCCCCAGCGCCCCGCCGTGGTGGTGACCGACGGCGCCGCCCCGCTGCGCTGGTGGGTGGGCGGCAGCGGCGGGGCGCTGACACCGCCGGCGGTTCCCCTGGAGGACAGCACCGGCGCGGGGGATGCCTTTCTGGCGGGGCTGCTACATCGCCTCTGCGGCGAGCCGCAGCTGCTGGAGGCTTCGGGGGAGGGGCTGCGGGCGGCGATGCGCTTCTCCAGCGCCTGCGGGGCCCTGGTCTGCGGCGGAGCGGGCGCGATCGATCCGCAGCCCACCGCCGCGGCGGTGGAGGAGGCCCTGCGGCGCTGGGGGGAAGAGGCCTGAACCGGGCCGGAGGGCGTCAGGCCTGCGGCGCAGCGGGCGGGCTCAGGCGGGCGAGCCGGCCGGCCCCGGGGCGCTCCGGATCCAGCAGCCGCAGCTCCAGCTGCCAGGCCTCGGCGGGCCGCTGGCTGAGGCGCTCGGGCCACTCCACCGCCAGCAGGGCGCCGAGGGCGGCGGCCTCCTCCTCCTCCTGGGCGAACAGCTCATCGGCCGCGGCCGGCAGCTCCAGGCGGTAGAGGTCGAGGTGCACCAGGGTGGTGGTGCCCTGCGGGCCGCGGCCGCCGTAGTGCTGGGCCAGGGCGAAGGTGGGGCTGGTGATCGGCTCCTCGATGCCGAGGCCCTCCGCCAGGCCCTGCACCAGGGAGGTCTTGCCGGCGCCGAGGGGGCCCTGCAGCAGCAGGATCGACGGGGCGGTGGCGAAGCGCTTCACCAGGCGGCGCCCCAGGGCCCGGGTGGCGGCCAGGTCGGCGAGGGGAACGGGGTTGGCAGGGGTGGGGCCCATCGGGGCGACGGCGCAGACGGCAGGGGGGCTCCAGCCTGCCGGAGCCGGCGCACCGCCCGGTTGGCCCCCTGTAGATTTCCTCCACGCGAGCCCGAAGCCTCGGCGACTCTGCAGAGATTCCACAACGCATCGCCCTCCCAGCCGGGAGCGTGCTGATTACCAGGAGAACCCGAACCATGGTGGCTACCCCCGCCGCGACCGTGCTGCAGAGCACCGGTACCTATGTCATTGCCGATCTCGGCCTGGCCGATTTCGGCCGCAAGGAGATCGCCATCGCCGAAACCGAGATGCCGGGCCTGATGGCCCTGCGCACGAAGTTCGGCGCCGAGCAGCCCCTCAAGGGCGCCCGCATCGCGGGTTCCCTGCACATGACGATCCAGACCGCCGTTCTGATCGAGACCCTGGTGGCCCTCGGCGCCGAGGTGCGCTGGGCCAGCTGCAACATCTTCTCCACCCAGGACCACGCCG
>JBJTWS010000335.1:0-8189 GCA_046081905.1 Synechococcus sp.
AGCAGGCTGGCCAGCACCCGCTGGGTGGTGCCGCCGTCGCTGCGCGGGTCGCCGCCGAAGCCCTTGTCGATCTCATCGATCCAGAGCACACACGGCGCCATTGCTTCGGCCCGCTGGATCATCTCCCGCGTGCGGGCCTCGCTGGCCCCCACCAGCCCCGCGAACAGCCGCCCCACATCCAGCCGCAGCAGCGGCATCGCCCAGCCGTGGGCAATCGCCTTGGCGGTGAGCGACTTGCCCGTCCCCTGGGGACCCACCAGCAGCACCCCCCGCGGCAGGGGCAGGCCATAGGCCTGGGCCTCCTCGCTGAAGGCGCGGTGGCGTTGCTCCAGCCAGCTCTTGAGGGCCTCGAGGCCGCCGATGTCGGCCGGGGTGGCCTCCGTGGGGCAGTACTCCAGCAGTTCGCTGCGGGCGATCGCTTGGCGCTTCTCCTCCAGCACCTCCTGCAGGTCGTCGACCCCGAGCTGGCCGCGGCGGGCCAGGGCCCGGGCGGCCAGTTGCCGCACCCGCTGCTCGCTCAGGCCATGGCAGGCGGCCGTGAGCTGCTCCAGCACCCCGGGCTCGAGGGGCACCCCGCTGGCCCGGGCGATCGAGCGGAGCAGCTGGCCGATCTCGGCGGCATCGGGCAGGGGCAGGTCCAGCACCGTGATGCTGTCCTCCAGCTCGCGGGGCAGCGGCCAGTCGGGGGCGCTGATCACCAGGGTGTGGGGTACCTGGCGCAGCTGGCTGGCCAGGTTGCGCAGGCGGCGGCAGATGCCCGCATCCTCGCCGTAGCGATGGAAGTCCTTGAGCAGCAGGATCGCCCCCTGCTCGGCCGGGAGGCGGGTGATCGCCTCGAGGGCGGCCATGGGGTTGCGGGCGCCCTCCCCGCTGCGGTTCGGATCGCCGCTGAGGCCACCGATGAAATCCCACTGCAGCAGGGCCCGTCCCCCCAGCCGCTGCGCCACCAGCTGCAGCAGCTGCTCCACCCGCTCCTCCTCGAGGCTGCGGATCCAGAGGATGGGGGTGCGGGCCCGGATCAGGAGATCCAGCTGCTGCACCAGGGGGGAATCCATGGAGAGGGTCGGGCCGGGGATGGGAGCTGGCTGGGCGTTCAGTCCGGGCTCTGGAGCCCGCGCAGGGCGCCCCAGCGGGGGTCTCCGGCCGGATCGTCGCTGCCCCAGCGGGGCGGACCGGGGCAGTCGGCGCCGCAGTGGTTCACCAGGGGCAGGCGCAGGTGCAGCTGCTCGAAGGCCCAGCGGCCGGGATCGAAGCTGCCGCGCGGATCGAGCTGCTCGCCCAGCGCGTCGGGGTCGAGCTCCAGCACCTCGCACTCCTCGGGACTGGTGTCGCCCAGCCAGAGCAGTTCCTCGGCGGAGGCCTGCAGGGGATGGTTGAAGTGCTGCAGGCAGCGGTCGCAGCAGAGGGTCACGATCGTTGCGAGCGTTCCCTGCACCTCCAGCACGTTGCCCCGGTGCACGGCCGTGAGGTTGCCCCGCACCGGGGTGAGGCTCTCGAGATCGTCGAGCCGTTGGTCCACCCGCCAGGTGCGGCCGTGCTCCAGGGGGCGGAGCTCGGACAGCGGAACCGGCTGGAGGGAATCCCCCCCGGAGCTGGAGGCAGGGTTCATTGGAGCGGGATCACTGGGGAGAGATCACTTACGCCCCTTGGGCTCGAAGGGCAGCCGCTCGGAGCCGCCGGCGGTGGCGGTGGCCGCCACGGTCTGCTGGGCCAGCTGCTGATCGAGGATGGCCTGGAGGTTCTCCGGCAGGGCCTCACGGGTGAGCAGGAAGGTCTGCAGGGCCTGGAAGATGTTCGCCACCACCATGTAGAGCAGCACACCCGCCGGCAGGGGGAAGAACAGGAACATTGCCGTGATCATCACAGGCGTGATCTTGTTGGCCGTGGCCTGCTGCGGGTTGGGCGGCATGCCCATGCCGGAGAGGATCTGCGACACGAACAGGGTGGCGCCGAAGCCGGCCACCAAGATCGCGATGTCCCAGTTAACGGTTCCGTCGGTCATGAAGCCCACCTGACCGAGGGCCTTGATGAACAGGAAGCCGCGGCGGGCCGCCAGGCCGGGGATCTTGGCCTCCACCACGGCATCGCCGGGAGCGAGGGCCGTGATCGTGCCGTTGGCATCCACGCTCACCACGCCTTCGCCCTTGGTGACGCTCCAGCTGGGCTGGAAGGCCTCCCCGTTCTCCACTCCCGAGAGCACCGAGGCGTAGCTGTCGCCGGTCTTGGTGTGGAGGCTCACCGTCTCGCGGTCGCCCACGCCCAGGCGGGTGCCCTTCTCGAGGCTGGCGATCACCGGCACGTGGTTGGTGGTGGTGACGAAGATCGAGTGGCTGGGGCTGTTGAACGGCTTGGGCTCCACGGCAGCCACCTGCTCGGCCGGCAGCACCTTCAGGTTGATCGTGTAGGGAACGTCCGCGAACGGGGATCCCCGCAGGGTGGCGAACAGGGCGAACAGGATCGGCATCTGCACCAGCAGCGGCAGACAGCCCGCCAGGGGGCTGCCGAACTCCTGCATCAGCTTGCCCAGCTCCTCCTGCTGCTTCTGGGGGTTGTTGGCGTAGCGGCTCTTGATCTCGGCCTGGCGCTTCTGCATCACCGGCTGGGCGATGCGCATGCGTCGGGCATTGCGGATCGAGCCGGCGCTCAGGGGGAACAGGGCGAGGCGGATGACCACCGTGAGGGCAATGATTGCCAGCCCGTAGCTCGGCACCAATCCATAGAAAAAATCCAGGATCGGGAGGAGCAGGTTGTCGGAGATGTAGCCGATCACGGCGAGGGGAGGCTGGGGGGTGACGGGACAGTCGGCTCAGTGTGCCCGAAAGCCGGGCCGGCCGGGCTCAGGCGGTCAGGGCGTCGGGGTTGCCGAAGCCCTGGCTGGGGGGCGTGGTGCGGCTGCCGCCGCCGCGGGCCCGGCGCTGCTCCTCGATGTAGGCCTCCGTCTCGCGGAAGCGGGGCACCGAGCGCATCTCGAGCTTCGAGCCATCGGTGAGCACCAGCACCATGTCGCCCCAGAAGCCGAGGCCGCGGGAGACGCTGCGCACCTCACGGATCTGGCTGTAGACCACCTGGGTGCGGTCGCGGCCGAGCCAGCCGCCGCTCACCGAGATGCGGCGGCTGGTGATGCGGAAGCGGAGCCACAGGGCCCGCACCAGGGCCGCCACGAAAAAGGGCAGGCCGATCAGGGTGAGGCCGAAGAGGAGATTGACGATCAGGTCGCCCCGGGCGGGCCCCCCCTCGTAGAACACCGTCTCCTCGATGGTGCTCCCCTTCAGGGGCGCCGGGCTGGCTGCGTCTGCCGTCATGCTGTGAGCCCTGCCTTGAGCAACAACTGCTGGCATTCTCCCAGCAGGAGCTCCTCGGGTTGCTCGGCGCTGCCGGGTTTGGCGCTCAGCAGCAGCCAAAGGGGGCGCGGCTGGGGCGTTTCGGCCGCGCTCGGTGCGGCCGTTTCCTGGGCGGATGGCTTCGTTGAAGCCAGGGTTTCCAGAAGGCTGCGGTGGAGGAGCCGCCGCAGCCGGTTGCGGCGCACGGCTCGCTTGCTCACCTTGCTGCTCACCACGATGCCGCAGCGCCAAGGGGAAGGGGGGTGCTGGCGCTGGGGCAGCGGCAGCAGCTCGGTGCGGGCCTCCACCAGCCGCAGCAGCAGAAAAGGGCCGTGGATGCGACGACCCTTCTGGTAAAGCAGATCGAAGCAGCGGTGGCCCTTGAGGCGGTGCTGGCGGGGAAGGGCCATGGGGGCGGCGGGTCGCCCCGGAGGGCCCCCTTGTCTCAGACCGCCAGGCGGGCGCGGCCGCGGCGGCGGCGGGAGCGGATCACGCGGCGGCCGGTGTGGGTGCGCATCCGCACGCGGAAACCGGAGACCCGCTTGCGCTTACGGCTGGTGCCTTCGAGAGTGCGCTTGGTCATGGCAGCCGTTCAGCTCCTCTGGATCACGTCGATCCGCCAACTTATCAAACGGCTCCGGGGCCGCCCTCCGAGCGGGCGGAGGGATGCCTCCGCTGGGCCGGGACTTAGTTGGGGGGATCGATCTGGATCAGCCAGCTGCCCAGGTAGCCGGACATCGGCACATCCCCGGGCGCATGGGCCAGGGCGTTGAACTGATACATGCCGATGTTGTAGGGGTTGAAGATGTTCATGTACACACCGATCGTGCCCTGATCGGACACCGGCGTGTCCGGGAAGATCTCGATCGCCTTGCCGTTTTCGGACATCTCCACCGTGGCAGGGATCTGCTTCTCGCAGCGGGTGCGGGCCAGCATGCCGCCTTCCTTCATCTCGCACAGCTTGATGCGGCGGGGATCGATCTTGGAATCGAAGTGCTCAGGGATGGTGATGCTCAGCTTCAGGATCGCGGTCTTGCGGTCCTTCGGCCGCAGAAGCAGGTAGTACTCCGACCGCTTCAGCCGCTGGGTGTCGGTCATGAAGTAGTAGAGCTTGCGGTAATCGCGGTTGTTCTCCCAGCGGAATTCCATCAGGCTCGGTGTGCCTTGCGCCAGGGCAGGGGCACCGCTCAGGCCGGCGGGCACGACGGCCCCGAGCACGCCGCCCAGGACGAGACTGCCGGCGGCGGCCGCCAGGACCTTGCGGCTCCGTTCACGTGGCATGGCTGCGGGTTGGCGTGGGTTCGGCATCAATTCTCGGCAGAGTCCCAGCCGGCCGTGCCGTTGCGGTGGTCGGCGGGGCAGGTGGAAGCTGTGACCGGATGCAACTGCCCTCGGCGATCGCTCGCTCCGGCGATCCGGTTCAGGGGGCTCCCACGGCCCGGTCGGGGCGCAGTCGCGCCGCCTCGCGCAGGTAGGGGTGCACCGGCGTCCGGGCCGGGTCCATCCAGGCGTGGGCCAGCACGCGGATGCAGCGGGGCAGATCCCCGGCCACGGCCATCTGCTGGCAGTCGAGCAAGGCCACATGCTCCCAGCCCGCACGGCGGCGGGCATGGGCGGCGGGGAAGCAGGCATCGAGGTCGGGGGTTACTGAGAAGGTGACCGACAGCACCCGGGCTCCCTCGAGCTGGTTGTGGTCCATCAAGGCGTCAATCAGCTCCGTCACGGCGGCTCCGATCGCTTCGGAGCTGTTGTTCGCCACCGTGGTGGCCCCGCGAAGGGCCCGTAGCTCCAGGGCGCCGCTCATGGCCGGTACAGCCAGAGGGGCTGGCCGCTCCAGGCCAGCTCCAGGTTCAGCAGGTCCCCGAGCCGCTGAACCAGGGCCCGTCCCGGTAGGAGGCTGGCCAGGCCCTTCGGCGCCTTGCCGAAGGTCACCGGCCGGGTCTTCTCCGGATCCAGCTTCGCCAGCTCGCAGGCCCGGAGGCGGGCTGTTTCCTCATCCCCGAGGGCATCCACCAGGCCCAGTGCCAGCGCCTGCGCCCCGGTGAACACCCGCCCATCGGCAAAGCTGCGCACCACCTCCTCGCCCAGCCCGCGGCCCTCGGCCACCGCGGCCACGAACTGGCCATAGCTGGCGTCGATCAGCTCCTGCAGCAGCTGCCGCTCTGCCTCGGTGAGGGCCCGGTCCGGCGAGAGGATGTCCTTGTAGAGGCCGCTCTTGACCGTCTCGAACTGGATGCCAATCCGCTCCAGCAGCCGGGAGAGGTTGTTGCCCCGCAGGATCACGCCGATCGAACCGGTGATCGTGCCCGGGTTGGCCACGATCGCCTCGGCCGCCACTCCCACGTACACCCCGCCCGAGGCGGAGATGTTGCCGAAGCTGGCCACCACCCGGCAGCCCTTCTGGCGCAGCCGCAGGAGCGCCGCATGGATCTCCTGGCTGTCGCCCACGGTGCCGCCGGGGCTGTCGATCCGCAGCAGCAGGGCCGGGCACTCCCGCTCCTCCACCTGCCGCAGGGCCGTGAGCACCCGCTGGCGGGTGGCGGCGGCGATCGGCCCCTCGATGGCGATCCGAGCCATGGTGCGGCGGGCTTTGCGGCGCCAGGGCCAGACCATCGATGAACTCTGTAGTGCGGGGATCTTAAAAAGGTGCCCCCTGGCCTGCCCAATGCCCGACGCCGCTCCCGACCCCGCGGGCGCAGGCCCGCAGCCGCTCCGTTGGCTGCTGATGGTGCTGCCCTTCGCCCTCTGGGGCACCTCCATGGCGGCGATGAAGCCGCTGCTGGTTGGAGCCACGCCGCTGACGCTGGCCTGCCTGCGCCTCCTTCCGGCGGCCCTGGCGGTGCTGCTGGCGGCCCGCCTCCAGGGCCGTTCCCTGGTGGTGGATCCCGCCGATCGCCCCTGGCTGCTGCTGTTCGCCCTGGTGGACGGGGCCCTGTTCCAGGGACTGCTGGCCGGCGGCCTCGGCCAGACCGGCGCCGGCCTGGGTTCCGTGCTGATCGATTCGCAGCCCCTGCTGGTGGCCTTGCTGGCCCGCACCCTCTTCGCCGAGGCGATCAATCCGGTGGGCTGGCTGGGGCTGCTGCTGGGGCTGCTCGGCATCCTCTGCCTCGGCCTGCCGCCGGCGGTGCTGCGCCACTGGTGGCTGCAGGGTCCGGCGGTGCTGGGGGGGCAGGCCTGGAGCCATGGCGAGCTCTGGATGCTGGGGGCGGCGGCGGCGATGGCGGTGGGCACCGTGCTCTGCCGCTACGCCACCCGCCGCAGTGATCCGGTGGCCGTGACCGGCTGGCACCTGCTCTTCGGGGGGCTGCCCCTTCTGCCCCCGGTGCTGCTGGATCCGGCTAGCGGGCCCCACTGGACCCTGCTGGACTGGGGGCTGATGGCCTACGCCAGCCTGCTGGGCAGCGCCCTGGCCTACGGCCTCTTCTTCTGGTTCGCCAGCAGCGGCGACCTCACCGGATTCACCTCCCTCACCTTCCTCACCCCGTTGTTCGCCCTGCTCTGCGGGGTGCTGTTCCTGCAGGAGGGGCTGGAGCCGCTGCAGTGGTTCGGGGCGGGCCTGGCGCTGGTGTCGGTGGTGCTGATCCACCGCCGGCAGCGGCTCTGGCAGGGCTCCCTTGCCCCCCAGGAGGCCCTCTGATGCGGATCCTCGTGGTGAGCACGCCGGTGGGCTGCCTCGGCAGCGGCCAGGGGGGAGGCGTGGAACTCACGGCGGCCTCCCTGGTGGCCGGGCTGCTGGAGCGGGGCCATCGCCTCACGGTGCTGGCCGGAGAGGGCTCCCGCCTGCCGCAGGGCTGCGGCGCCGCGGAGCTCTGGGGCGAGGCCGGCGTGGGCCAGCCCAGCTGGCAGCACCGCTCCCGAGAGGCCCCCGTGGAGATCCCCGCCGGCGGCCTGCTGCCGCGCCTCTGGCGCCGCGCCCTGGCGGAGCAGCACCGCTTCGATGTGCTGCTGAACCTCGCCTACGACTGGCTGCCCCTCTGGCTCACCCCCCACACCCGCACGCCCCTGCTGCATCTGGTGAGCATGGGCTCGGTGGGGGAGGCCATGGATGGGGTGATCGCCGAGATCGCCCGCAGCCATCCGCACCATCTGGCCTTCCACACCGCAGCCCAGGCGGCCGACTTCGACCTGCCCGGTCCGCCCCATCTGGTGGGCAATGGCTTTGATCTGGCCCGCTACCACTTCCGCGGCCAGCCGCGGCAGCAGCTGGGCTGGGCCGGGCGGATCGCCCCCGAGAAGGGCCTGGAGGATGCCGCCGCCGTGGCGGCCCGGCTGGGCCTGCCCCTGCGGGTGTGGGGCCTGCGGGAGGACGAGGCCTACGCCCGCCGGGTGGAGGCCTCCGTACCGGCCGGCACGATCGAGTGGCGCGGCTTCCTGCCCACCGAGCGGATGCAGGAGGAACTGGGGCACTGCGCCGCGCTGCTCAACACCCCCAAGTGGAACGAAGCCTTCGGCAACGTGGTGGTGGAGGCGATGGCCTGCGGGGTGCCGGTGGCGGCCTATGCCCGCGGCGGGCCGGCGGAACTGGTGCAGGAGGGCGTGAACGGAGCCCTGGCCGCCCCGGACGACCTCGAAGCCCTGCAGGCGGCCGTGGAGCGGGCCCGGGCACTGCCCCGCGGCGGCGCCCGCCGCTGGGCCGAGCAGCACTGCTCCCGGGCCGCCTTCGCCGCACGGATCGAGGACTGGATCCGGCTCGCCACGGTGGGGCGTCCGGGGATACCGACGGGGGGACCTAGTGTGCCGTCCCGGAAATAGCCAATAGAATAGGGAGTGTCTCCATTGGGAGTCGTTCCATGCCTGTGGGTCGCCCCATGGCTCCGCTGGAGCTTTCGGCAGACGAAGTGAGTCAGCTCCAGAGCCTCGCCGGATCGC
>JBJTWS010000336.1:0-14421 GCA_046081905.1 Synechococcus sp.
CTCAGAGTTCCATGAAGGGACGGAGGCGCTTGCTGCGCGAGTGATGCCGCAGCTTCCGCAGCGCCTTGGCCTCGATCTGGCGGATGCGCTCGCGGGTCACATCGAAGATCTGGCCGATCTCCTCGAGGGTCTTCATGCGGCCGTCATCGAGGCCGTAGCGCAGCCGCAGCACATCGCGCTCACGCGGGCTGAGGGTGGCGAGAACGCCTTCAAGATCCTCACGCAGCAGGTTCTTGGCCACGTCCTGCTCAGGATTCTCGATGTCGGCCTCGATGAAGTCGCCCAGACGCGAATCCTCCTCCTTGCCGATCGGCGTTTCCAGGGAGATCGGCAGCTGGGCGCTCTTGGCGATGAAGCGCAACTTCTCGATGGTCATCTCCATCGATTCGGCGATCTCCTCCTCGGTGGGCTTGCGGCCGAATTCCTGGGAAAGGGTCTTGGTGGTTTTCTTGATGCGCGAGATGGTCTCGTAGAGGTGCACCGGCAGCCGGATGGTGCGGCTCTGGTCGGCGATGGCGCGGGTGATCGCCTGGCGGATCCACCAGGTGGCGTAGGTGGAGAACTTGTAGCCCTTCTCGTGGTCGAACTTCTCGGCGGCGCGGATGAGGCCGAGGCTGCCCTCCTGGATCAGGTCCTGGAAGCTCAGGCCCCGGTTCATGTACTTCTTGGCGATCGACACCACCAGGCGCAGGTTCGACTGCACCATCTTTTCCTTGGCCCGGCGGCCCAGCATCGGGCGCCGGCGGAACTTCACCAGCGGCATGTCCACCAGGGCCGCCCACTCCTTGTTGTCCGGGTAGTGGCCCTTGTCGGCCTCGAACTGGGCAGCGAGCTCCTCGAGCTGCAGGAGGTCGGCGATCTTGCGGGCCAGCTCGATCTCCTCATCGGGCCGGAGCAGGCGGATGCGGCCGATCTCCTGCAGGTACACCCGGATCGAGTCCTCGGTGTACACGCCCTTGGGGCCTACCTTGATGCTGGCCAGGGCCTTGGCATCCTTGGCTTCCTTGGCGCTCTTGCCGTCCTCGGCCCCTTCCCCGGCGGCCGCCAGCAGCTCATCGGCGGCCAGCTCAAGGTCGGCCTCGCCCGTCGCCTCCCCTTCCTTGGCCTTCACCGAGCGGGCCTTGCCGGCGCTGGCCTTGGTGGCCTTGGCCTTGGGGGTCTTGGCGGCCTTGGCCGTGGTGGCCTTGCCGGCGGCCTTCCCGCCCTTGACGGCAGCCGTCGTCTCCGCGGCCGCGGTGGCGTCTTCCGTGCCGTCCGCGGTGGCCGCCTTGGCGGCACGGCTGCGGCTGGCGCGCGGCTTCTTGGTGGCGCTCTCCTCCTCGGCGGCGGCAGTGGCGGGCTTGCGGGCCGCGGGGGGGGTCTTCACGGTCACCGTCTCCCCGGACGCCGTGGCCACCATCAGGATCTCGGGGGCGGCGGCTTTGGCTTTGGCGATGGGTTTGGCGGCAACGGGGCTCATCGGCGGATTGGGCAAGCGAGGGGAAGGAGGGGAACGGCTGGGCGGGTTTGGCTGGACAAGAACGGCCGGACGGGCTCGGCTCGGCCCCTGCGGCTGAACGGTGACGCTCAGATTCCGAGGGTCCCGGCCCGATGGGCGGAGGCCCGCAGCGGGAAGGCGGGCCTAGGTGGCCACCGGCAGAACAGCGCGGACGGTTCCGCCGGTGGCCACCTCCAGAGATCCCGGCGCCGAAGCGGGGGAAGGTACGGGGAAGGGCACAGCGGAGCGCCGTAGGGAGTCAGGAACGACAAAGCCTCAGGCGAGCACAGACTCGCCGGAGCGGGGGACCTGTCCGAAAGGTGGGAACCTGACCGATGGGAAGCGTGGATGCAAGCGGAGCCATGACAGTGCTGTCAGGGGTGGTCGCAGACCGGGCGGACAAGTGGGACGGTCCGGCTCTTCGGGTCTTCCCTCTGGACGGAACTCTGCCGGGTTCCGACAGCAGTGTGAAAACTGCTCAACCCTCGTATCTTAAGAAGGCGGGGTGACGGCTGCAAGTTCTTCCCCCCCGATCACTTCGCCGGCCCCGTTCGTGCAGGTGTGGCTGGAGGCCGGCCGGGAGGGTCAGGTGTTCACCTACGCCAACCCCGGGTCCCTGTCCCTCGGCTCGGGCGATCTGGTGGCGGTGCGCCTGCAGGGTCGCCGCCATGGGGGCCTCGTGGTGGAGCGGCTCGAGGCGCTTCCCCCGGAGCTGGAGGGCCGCCCGCTCGAGCCGGTGCTGGCGCAGCTCCAGCCGGCCGCGGTGGATCCCCACTGGCGCGACTGGATCACGGCGGTGGCCCAGCAGTGCCACACCAGCGTGTTCCGCACCCTCAAGACCGCCCTGCCGGCCGGCTGGCTGGGCCAGGGCCGCCGGGCTACCCGGGTGGGTTCCGGGGTGGCCCAACCCCGGGGGATGCGAGCGCGCCGCTGGGTGGTGCCGCGGGACGACCCACCGCCGGCCCTCCCCCGCAGCGAGCGCCAGGCGCGGCTGCTGGCGTTCCTCCAGGAGCGGGACGGGGGGGCTTCCCTGGAGGCGCTGCAGGCCGTGGAGGGCTATTCGCCGGCGGTGCTGCGGGGCCTGGAGCGGGGCGGCTGGGTGGAGCGCTGCCTGCCGCCCGGGGCGCCGCCGCAGGACGCCGGGGCCCTGGTGGGCGCCGGCCCCGCCGGTGGGCTCACCCCCGCCCAGCAGGAGGCCCTGGAGCGGATCGAGGCGGCGGCGCCGGGCCAGAACCTGCTGCTCTGGGGCGTCACCGGGGCCGGCAAGACCGAGGTGTACCTCCAGGCCGCCGCCACGGTGCTGCGGGCGGGCGGCGGGGTGCTGCTGCTCACCCCCGAGATCGGCCTGATTCCCCAGCTGCTGGACCGCTGCCGCGAGCGCTTCGGGGAGCGGGTGCTCGAGTACCACAGCGGCCTGGGGGAGGCCGAGCGGGTGCGGGCCTGGCGCCGCTGCCTGGAGGCCAGCGCCAGCGGCGAGCCCCTGGTGGCGGTGGGCACCCGTTCGGCGGTGTTCCTGCCGGTGCCCCGCCTGGCCCTGCTGGTGCTCGACGAGGAGCACGACGACTCCTACAAGCAGGACAGCCCCATGCCCTGCTACCACGCCCGCGAGGTGGCCCGGCTGCGGGTGGCCCGCTGCGGTGCCCGCCTGCTGCTGGGCAGCGCCACCCCTTCGCTGGAAACCTGGCTGCGCTGCCAGGGGCCCAAGCCCGACACGCTGCTGCTGCGGCTGCCGGAGCGGATCGGCGCCCGTCCCCTCCCGCCGGTGCGGGTGGTGGACATGCGCCTGGAGCTGGAGGAGGGCCACCGGAAGCTGCTCAGCCGCGCCCTGCTGGGGCGGCTGCAGGAGCTGCAGGGGCGCGGCGAGCAGGCGGTGGTGCTGGTGCCGCGCCGCGGCTACCGCTCCTTCCTCAGCTGCCGCAGCTGCGGCGAGGTGGTGCTCTGCCCCCACTGCGACGTGGCCCTCACGGTGCACCGCACCACCACGGCCGCTGGCGAGGCCCGGGAGTGGCTGCGCTGCCACTGGTGCGACCACCGCCAGGAACTCACCCACCGATGCGGCCACTGCGGATCCACCGCCTTCAAACCCTTCGGAGCCGGCACCCAGCGGGTGATGGAGCAGCTCGCCGAGGAACTGGAGGGCCTGCGTCTGCTGCGCTTCGATCGCGACACCACCCGCGGCCGCGATGGCCACCGCCGCCTGCTGCAGCGCTTCGCCGCCGGGGAGGCCGACGTGCTCGTGGGCACCCAGATGCTGGCCAAGGGGATGGATCTGCCCCGGGTCACCCTGGCGGCGGTGCTGGCGGCCGATGGCCTGCTCCACCGCCCGGACCTGCGTGCCTCCGAGCAGAGCCTGCAGCTGCTGCTGCAGCTGGCCGGCCGCGCCGGCCGCGGCGAGCGGCCCGGGGAGGTGCTGGTGCAGACCTACTGCCCCGAACACCCGGTGATCCGCCACCTAGTTGATGGTCGCTACGAGCAGTTCCTGGCCGAGGAGCTGGCCCTGCGGCGCTAGGCGGGCCTGGTGCCCGTCAGCTGGGCCTGTTTGCTGCGGCTGGCGGGACCTAGTGCCAGCGGTACCGCCACAGCCGCGGCCGCCCTGGCGGAGCGGCTCCGCCCCGCCCTGGCGGAGGCCGGCTGGGTGCTGGTGGGGCCGGCCCCGGCCCCCGTGGCGCGGGTGGCGGGCCGCAGCCGCTGGCAGTTGCTGCTGCATGGCCCCTGCGCCGCCGGGTTGCCCCTGCCGCCGGAGGCCACCCTGCGTGCGGCCCTGCCGGCGGGGGTGAGTCTCACGATCGACCCCGACCCCCTCACCCTGTGAGACCGGCGCCGGTGGCTCAGGCCGGCAGCTCCGGCCAGCCGAAGCCCGCGCGCCGCCGCAGGCTCTGCAGCAGCGACACCACCACCAGCAGGCCCACCACCGCGGCACTCCCGAGCCCCAGGGCACTCCAGCGCCAGCAGCGCAGCTCCAGCTGGTTCCGGGCACCGGGCTGGAGGGGCCAAAGCCGGCTGCCGGCCTGCCGGCCTTCCCGGGTGGGCCAGGGAGCGGCGCTGCGCACGGCGGCCGCTCGCACGGGCACCAGTTCCAGACCCAGATCCAGCCCCGGCACCGCCGCCAGGTCGCGCAGATCGATCTCCAGCCGCAGCTCCTGCCGCACCCCCACCCCCCAGTTCCGCTCCCGCAGCTCCAGCCGCGGCGGCGGCAGCTCCAGACCCCCGAGCCGGGCGCCCTCCACGAACTGGCGGGCCAGCTGCTCCAGCGCCGGGGCGGCAGGCTCGGTGCCGCCGCGCAGCACCTCGGTTCCGCCCTCCTGGCTGCGGCGGAATCCCTCGCCCTCCAGGGCGCGGCCCAGCTGCCGCTGCCAGGGGGTGATGCGGCCGCTGTCGCTGCGGAGCCGGTGCTCCAGCCGCAGCCGCCCCGGGCCCTCGAAATGCACTTCGCTGCGCACCTGCATGCAGCCCCCCAGGCTCAGGGCCAGCAGCACCAGGGCGATCACCACGGCGGCGAACCCCAGCGGTGCCCGGGTGGCGCCCACCGGCGGCGGGGGTGGCGGTGGGGGCCCCTCGCGCCGCCGCCGCCGCAGGGCCCCGCCCCGGCTGCCCTCCAGGGCCGGGGCCTCCGAGAGGGTGGGCAGCGTCAGCGACCACTCCCGCGGCCGCTGCAGCGCCGGGGCCTCCAAGACCGTGAGCAGGTCCTTCGCCTGGGCGCGCAGCAGCGGGTCTCGGCAGCGGTGCAGGCTGCGGCAGCACTCCGCCGCCCGCTCGCTCTGCCCCTGGCCCATCCAGGCCGTGGCCATCAGCAGCCGCAGCTCTCCGCCCAGGGAGCTCGTGGGGGGGTGTTCCTCCGCCAGGGGCGCCAGGACCCGCAGCACCAGGCCGTATTCGCCGCTCTCGAGGCCCCGGCGGGCCGCCGCCAGCGGATCGGTGCCGCCTGTCTTCTGCCTGGGCTGCTCCATGCCTCGCCGCTCAGTGCCGCCGCAGGCTCCGGTCGCTGCCCACGACCATGGTGCCGATGCCGGCATCGGTGAACACCTCCAGCAGCAGGGCATGGGGGACCCGGCCATCGACGATGTGGGCGGCGGCCACCCCCTGGGCCAGGGCCCGGATGCAGCATTCGGTCTTGGGGGTCATGCCCCCTTCCACCACCCCCTCGGCGATGAGCTCGCGGGCTTCGCCGAGGGAGAGCTGCCGCAGCAGGGAGCCGGGATCGTAGCGGTCGCGCAGGATCCCGGGGGTGTCGGTGAGCAGGATCAGCTTCTCGGCCTGCAGGGAGGCGGCCAGCTCCCCCGCCACCGTGTCGGCGTTGATGTTGTAGGCCTGGCCGCTGGCATCGGCGGCCACGCTGGAGATCACCGGGATGTAGCCGTTCTCGAGCAGGGGGCGCAGCACCGCCGGGTTCACCGCCGCCACATCGCCCACCAGGCCGTGGTCGCCGCTGCCGTAGGGCCGGGCGCACACCAGGGAGCCATCGCTGCCGGAGAGCCCCACGGCCCGGCCGCCCACCTGGTTGAGGCCGTTGACGATCTGCTTGTTGACCCGCCCCACCAGCACCATCTCCACCACCTCCATCGTGGCGGCGTCGGTGACCCGGAGGCCGTCGCGGAACTGGGGTTCGATCGCCAGGCGGCCGAGCCACTGGTTGATCTCCGGGCCGCCGCCGTGCACCACCACCGGCTGCACCCCCACGCAGGCCAGCAGAGCCAGGTCGCGGAACACAGCATCACGCAGGTCTTCCCGCACCATGGCGGCCCCGCCGTACTTCACCACGATGCGCCGGCCGGCGAAGCGTTGGATGTAGGGCAGCGCCTCGCTCAGGACCGACACCCGCAGGGCGTCCTGGCTTTGGGTCGAGGGATCGGGGCTCAAGGGTCTGGCGCGGTGGGGGCGGGGCAGAGGAAGCAAGAGGGGATCAGGCGGCCGGCTCGGCGGTGGGATCGGCCGGGGAGGGTGTGTCGCCGGCGGGCTCCAGGGTGAGGCAGCAGCCGTTGCCGGGGGCCGCCTTGAGGGTGGCCTGCAGGCCGGGCCCGAAGAAACGCCCCAGCCGCTCGCGCCGTTCCTCCCAGCGGGCGTAGGGGATGGCCCCGCAGCTGAACTGCAGGCGCAGCCCGTAGCCGCCGGCGGCCTCGAATTCCTCCACGCTGATCAGCTGCGGCGGCGTGTCGTCGTCCCAGAGCTTGAGGGCCTCCAGAGAAGATTCCAGGTGGGCCTTCTGGCCATAGCGCCAGCGGGTCACATCCGCCAGCAGCTTGCACAGCGGTTCGCTGGCTGGCTTCTGCCGCAGATCGCGGAAGCGCGGCGCCGGGGTGAGCCGCTCGGCGGGCGGCAGCTCCGACGACTTCAGCGCCAGGCCCCCCAGGAGGATGGGGATGCCGTAGAAGACGCAGGCCAGGCTGAGGTTGGGGCTGTTGGTGGCATAGGCGATCGAGCCGATCACCGTGAGGGTGGCTCCGGCGATCGTGACCAGGCTGCCGGGGGAGGTGAGCGCTTGCATGCCGCCATCCTCCAGCAGCGGGGAGCAGGATGGCGATGCCGATGCACCTCGTGCCTCCCTTGAGCGAACCGAACGATGCCCCCGCCAGCACCGCCCCGGGGCCCGCGGCGACGGAGGAGTTTCTCTCGACACCCGAGCTGATCGAACGGCTGCAGGCCGATCGCCTCTGGCTGCTGCGGCAGATCGACGCGGGGCTCTGGCCCCAGTGGCGCCTGGATCTCGCCGCCCTCGAGCGGGAACTGGGCCAGCTGCTGGATCAGGCGAGCGAGCGCTTCCCCGCCGGCTGAGCGCCGCTCAGAAGGGGATGTCGTCCTCGTCCGCCAGGTCCGGCACCAGGGGAGAGGCATTCCAGGTGGGCGGTGGCGGTGCGCTGGCGGCGGCGCGGGGTGCCGGAGCCGCTTCCGCCATCCGCCGCGGCGCCGGGGCACCGCCGGCGGCCGGAGCCGGGGGCGCCATCGGCCGGTCGCCGCCGCCGCCACCCGCCAGGGGGTGGAGGCGGGAGAGGGTGAATTCGGCGCGCTTCTCCTTCACTCCGTCCGGGCGGGCCACGGTGTTCATCCGCAGGCGACCCTCCAGCACCAGCCGCTGGCCCACCTGCACCCGGTTCTGCAGGTCCTGCGCCAGGTTGCCCCAGCCCACCACCTTCAGCTGCCCCGGCGGATCATCGGGCCGCAGGCCGTCGATCCGCACCGCCATCTCGGCGATCGGGGTCTGGTTGTCCTGGGTGTAGCGGATCTGGGGGGCCTCCAGCACCTCCACTTCGAGCAAACAGTGATTCACGCCCCGCTGGCCGGTTACTGGCCCCATCCTGATGCACCGCGCCGAACTCCACAGGCCCGCCGCGGCGGGGCCGCGCCTCTGGCTGGTGGCCGGCACCGGTGAGGGCCCGCCCCTGGCGCAGGCCCTCCTGGATCGGGGCTGGCGGCTGCGGGTGAGCGTGGTGGGGGCCGCGGCGGCCCGGGCCTACCGGAGCGATCCGGCCCTGGAGATCCGGGTGGGGGCCCTGGAGCGCGAGGCGCTCACCGCGGAGCTGGCCCAGTCGCGCGCCGCGGGCGACCCCTTCCACTGGGTGGTGGATGCCACCCACCCCTTCGCCCGGCGGATCAGCGCCCTCCTGGAGCAGGTCTGCCGCCGGCAGCGGCAACCGCTCCTGCGGCTGCGGCGCCCACCTCTGGCGGAACCCGGGGTCGATCCGGCCCCCGTGCTGCTGGGGCAGATCGGCGATCTGGCGGCGTGCGGACCCTGGGCGGGCCGGCGGTTGCTGCTGGCGATCGGTTCGCGCCAGCTGCCGGCCGCTTGCGCCGCCAGCGCCGGCGCCCTCCACTTCGCCCGGGTGCTGCCGGCCCCCGACTCCCTCGCCCTGGTCCTGGCGGCGGGGCTGGCACCCGAGCGGATCGCCTGCCTGCGCCCCGGCGGAGAGGGGAGTGTGGAGCGGGCCCTCTGCCTGCGCTGGGGCATCACCACGGTGCTCTGCCGCCAGTCCGGCGGGCGCACCGAGACCCTCTGGCGGAGCCTCTGCCGCCAGCTTGCGCTGCCGCTGCTGCTGCTCGCCGCCCCCCCCGAACCCGGCGCTCCGGCGGTGTTCTCGCCCCGGGAGCTGCTGGCGCGGATCGGTGGCCCCGGTCCGCTGCCGCCAGCATGGGAGGCCCCCGCCGCGTTGCGTTGATGCCTGCTCCGCTTGTGCTTGCTCTCACCACCGAGGCGGATGGGGAGCGGGCCGAAGCCCTGGCCCGCCACCTGCTGGAGCAGCGGCTGGTGGCCTGCGTGAGCCTCTTCCCCGTGCGGTCCCTCTACCGCTGGCAGGGGGCGCTGGAGGAGGCCCGGGAGGTGCAGCTGCTGCTCAAGACCCACCCCGATCGGCTGGAGGCCCTGCATTGGGCGGTGCGGGAGCGGCACAGCTATGCCACGCCCGAATGGATCACCTGGCCCGCGGCCGCCGCACCGGCCTACGGGGCCTGGCTGGCGGAGGCGGTGGCGCCGGCCTAGGGCTGCTCCGCCAGGGAGAGGGGACCCAGGTGCCGGCTCACCAGCTCCGGCAGTGAGCCCTGGGGACGGGGGCCCAGCTGGGTCACCACCGCACCGGCGCAGAGGGAGCCGATCCGGCCGCAGAGCTCCAGGCCGGCGCCACGGGTGTAACCGTAGAGGAAGCCGGCCGCGTAGAGGTCGCCGGCCCCGGTGGTGTCCACCAGGGGGCCGAGCACCCAGGGCTCGATCGGAATCGTGCTCTCGCCGCTGAGGATCAGCGAACCCTTCTCGCTGCGGGTGAGGGCCGCCACCCGGCAGCAGCCCCGTACCCGATCCGCGGCCTCTTCGAAGTGCTGGGCCCGGTAGAGGGCGGTGATCTCCATCTCATTGGCGAAGAGCAGATCCACGTGGCCCTCCACCAGCTCCAGGAAGCTCTCCCGGTGCCGGTCGACGCAGAAGGCATCGGACAGGCTCAGGGCCACCTGGCCGCCGGCCTCCCGGATGGCCTCCGCGGCCGCCAGGAAGGCCCGCTTGGCCTCCTCGCTGTCCCAGAGGTAGCCCTCCAGGTAGAGCACCTTGGCCTGGCGCACCAGGGAGAGGTCGAGGTCGGTGGGATCGAGGCCCACCGAGGCGCCCAGGTAGGTGCACATCGTGCGCTGGGCGTCGGGGGTGACCAGGATCAGGCAGCGGGCCGTGGAGGGGCCGCTGCGGGCGGCGGGGGTGTCGAAGTGGGCCCCCACGGCGCGGATGTCGTGGCTGAAGATCGCCCCGAGCTGGTCGTCACGCACCCGGCCGATGAAGCCGGCCCGGCCCCCCAGCTGGGCGATGCCCGCCAGGGTGTTGGCGGCGGAGCCGCCGGAGGTTTCGAGGCCCGGCCCCACGCTGGCGTAGAGGCGCTCGGCCTGCTCCTCGTTGATCAGGGCCATGGTGCCCTTGGTGAGGCCGTGGTCGCCGAGGAAGCGCTCGTCGGCCTGCACCAGCACATCCACGATGGCGTTGCCGATGCCCACCACGTGGTAGGGGTGGGTGGCGGTGTCCGGGAGGGTCATCAGGCGCTCAGCAGGGCTCGTTTGGGGCCGTGGATCGGATCCTCCACCACGATCGTCTGGTCGCGGCTGGCCCCGAGCGACACGATCGCGATCGGCACCTCCATCAATTCCGCCAGGAAGCGTAGATAGCTCATGGCGGTGGGGGGCAGGTCCTCGAGGGTGCGGCAGTCGGCGGTGGAGGTCTGCCAGCCGGGCAGGGTTTCGAAGATCGGCTGACAGCGGGCGAAGTCCTCGGCGCTGCTGGGGAAGTGCTCGATGCGCTCGCCGTCGAGCTCATAGGCCACGCACACCTGGATCTCATCGAGCTCATCGAGCACGTCGAGCTTGGTGATCGCCAGGCAGTCGAGGCCGTTCACCTGCACGGCGTAGCGGCCGATCACGCCATCGAACCAGCCGCAGCGGCGGCGCCGGCCGGTGGTGGTGCCGTATTCGCCGCCGCGGTCGCAGAGGTGGTCGTTGAGGCTGCCCTCCAGCTCGGTGGGGAAGGGGCCCTCCCCCACGCGGGTGGTGTAGGCCTTGGCCACACCGATCACCCGGTCGATCAGGGTGGGGCCCACGCCGGCGCCGATGCAGGCGCCGCCGCTCACCGGGTTGGAGGAGGTGACATAGGGATAGGTGCCGTGGTCGAGGTCGAGCAGGGTGCCCTGGGCGCCTTCGAAGAGGATGTTCTGGCGGGCCCGGGCCGCCTCGTGGATCGCGCGGGTGCACTCCACCACGTGGGGGGCGAGCCGCTGTCCGTAGCCCACGTATTCGGCCACCACGGCCTCGAAGTCGAGGGGCTCGAGGCCGTAGAGCTTCTGCAGGATCTCGTTCTTCTCCTCCAGCACGCAGGCGAGGCGATCGCGCAGGCGGCCCTCGTCGAGGATGTCGATGATGCGGATGCCGTTCCGTTCAGACTTATCGGCATAGGTGGGGCCGATGCCGCGGCCCGTGGTGCCGATGCGGCGGTCGCCGCGGCGCTGCTCCATCGCCTGATCGAGCAGGCGGTGGTACGGCATGGTCACGTGGGCGGTGGAGGCGAGCTTGAGGCCGCCCACATCGATGCCGAGCCCGAGCAGCATGTCGAGCTCGCCCAGCATCACCTTGGGGTCCACCACCGTGCCGGAGCCGATCAGGCAGGTGGTGTCGGGGTAAAGAATCCCGGAGGGAATGAGGTGCAGTTTCAGCACCTGCCCATCCACCACGATCGTGTGGCCGGCGTTCACGCCCCCCTGATAACGCACCACCACATCGGCGGAGCGGCTCAGCAGATCCGTGATCTTGCCTTTCCCCTCGTCACCCCACTGCGCACCGATGACGACGACGTTGGCCAAGGAAGAACACAGCGGCCCGGAGCCGCTTCTAAGCACAATCCGAAAGCCTCTCAGATCGCCAGCCGGTTCGTCAAAGCGGAAGGGGAGGCCCCGCCGGCCTCAGGCACCCCGCACGACGGCGCGCTCGGCCTTATGGAGTTCCTTCTCGAGCCGATCCCGCAGGGCATCCGGCAGGGGACGGTTGGCGTAGGTGGCGTAGTGGCCCGCCAGGGAGTTCAGGGCCGTCTGCATGGTGGTGAACGAACTCAGGCCGTTCACGCTGCTGCGGGGGCGGTAGCGGGCCGTGTAGTCGTTGATCAGGGCCCGCGCCTCCTGTTCGGCGGCGCCGTGGCCGGGGTCGTCCTGCGGGATCTCGATCGTGGCGATCAGGCGCTGGGCCACCGCCACCGTGTCGTCGACGTAGTTGCCGGTGAGCCCGGTGCTGGAGGCGCCGCAGGCCGTGAGGGTCAGCAGGGCGCAGAGTCCGAGCATCGCCAGCGCGCCACGCAGGTGATGCCGGACGCGTCTCCAGAGGGCAGCCATCGGTTCCGGGCAGGGGTGCAGGAATCCTAGGGATCGACCCCGTGGCCGAGCCGCGCGGCCTCCATGTGGGATTGCAGGGTGGCCACGAGGGCGTCTGCGGCCAGGTTCTGCCGCTCCCCGGAGGCGCGCTCCACCAGCTCCACCTGCCCCTCGGCGGCGCCGCGCCCCACCACCACCCGCCAGGGAATGCCGATCAGGTCGGCGTCCTTGAATTTCACCCCCGCCCGCTCCTCGCGGTCGTCAAGCAGCACGTCGATGCCGGCCGCCTGCAGGGCGCTGTACAACTCCTCGGCCAGCTCCACCTGGCGGCGGTCCTGGCTCGAGGCGATCACCACGACCGCCTCGAAGGGGGCGATCGCCACGGGCCAGCAGATGCCGTTGCCGTCGTGGTGCTGCTCCACCGCGGCCTGGGCCAGCCGCGAAACGCCGATGCCGTAGCAGCCCATCCAGAGGGGCTCTTCCACCCCGGCCTCGTTGGTGAAGCGGGCGCCGAGGGACTCGGAGTACTTGCGGCCCAGCTGGAAGATGTGGCCCACCTCGATGCCGCGGGCCGCCTCCAGCTGCAGGCTCGGGTCGTGCAGGCAGCGGTCGCCGCTCTGGGCGGCCCGCAGATCCAGGCTCTCGGGCGCGCCCCCCAGGTCGGCCCAGGTGGCTCCCACCCGGTGGCGATCCACCTGGTTGGCCCCGCACACGAAGCGCTCCAGGGCCGTGGCGGTGCCGTCGGCGAGGCGCAGGAAGCGGGGGCTCCACTCCCGCGCCCCGGCCAGCAGCTGATCCGGCAGGTCGGGCCCCAGAAAGCCCAGGGGCAGGGGATCGAGTCCCTGGTTCGCCACCAGCTCGGGGGTGAGCGGGGCCAGCTCCAGCAGCGCTCCCTGCTCGCTGCCCAGCCGGGCCTGCACGGCATTGGCCAGCTTCACCTCATTGAGCTGCTGATCGCCCCGCAGGCTCACCAGCAGTGGCTGGGTGGGGCCATCAGCGAAGCGGGCCAGCAGCAGCAGCACCTTCACGATCTGCCCCGGCTGGAAGCCGTGGGCGCCGCAGAGCTGCTCGATTGTGCTCTCCCCCGGCGTGGCGAGTTCGCGGAGTTCCGTTGCCGCCAGCGGCTCGGCCTCCGGGGCGAGCGACACCGCCCGCTCCTGGTTGGCGGCGTAGCGGCCGTCGGGGCTGGTGAGGATCAGGTCCTCGCCGGCTTCGGCGGTGACCATGAACTCCTGGCTGGCGGAGCCGCCGATGGCGCCGCTGTCGGCCTCCACCGCCACGGCCCGCAGGCCGCAGCGGCGGAAGATCCGCCGGTAGGCCCGGTCCATGGCGGCATAGGTGTCCCGCAGGCAGGCCTCGTCGGCATGGAAGGAATAGGCGTCCTTCATGATGAATTCGCGCCCCCGCATCAGGCCGAAGCGCGGCCGGATCTCATCGCGGAATTTGGTTTGGATCTGATACAGATTCACCGGCAGTTGCCGGTAGGAGCGCAGCAGATCCGCCGCCAGGGCGGTGATCACTTCTTCATGGGTGGGACCCAGCCCCAGCTCCCGGCCCTGGCGGTCCTCCAGGTGGAACATGATCCCCTCGCCGGCCGTGTACCCGGCCCAGCGGCCGCTCCGTTCCCAGAGCTCCGCCGGCTGCAGCTGGGGCAGCAGGGTCTCTAGGGCGCCGGTGGCATCGAGTTCCTCCCGAACGATCGCCGACACCTTGCGCAGCACCCGCCACAGCAGGGGCAGATAGGCATAGATGCCTGAGGAGATGCGGCGGATGTAGCCGGCCCGCAGCAGCAGCTTGTGGGAAGGGATCTCGGCTTCGGCCGGGTCGTCCCGCAGCGTCACCAGCATGAGGCGGGAGACGCGCATACCAGGGGGGTCGAAGGGGCCTGGGAAGCTACCACCGCCCCACCGCTGCAGGTGGCGCCGGTGGCCCCCCATCGCGGAGGTCCAACCGCGTCCGGGGCGTTCCGGCAAGGCCCCGCGGGACGGTTGCCGAACGGGTCTGCCCCCGGCGGAACCCCCTGGCGCACCTGGGAACGTTTGCTATGTTCTGGCCCGATTCCCGTCCGTCCCGTCGTCGTCTCATGCCTCCCTTCCCTGGATCAGCGACCGGATCAGGGGGGGCAGCCGCAGCTTCTTTCTCTTCGGTCGGGATGGGCGCGGCAGCGGCTTCGCCGATGGCCACGGCCGCCCCTCCGGCGGGGTTCACGGGCCTGACCCCGGGCCTGCGGTCGGCACCCGGGGGCCTGAGCTACGGGGCACCCTCCGTTCCCGCCGACGCTCCTCCCGCCTCGGATGGTTCCGCCGCCGGCGGCAGCGCCCTCACCCCCGATGGGCTGATCGGCATTGATGAGGTGCAGAAGGCCCTCAACCGTTCCCGGGCCTCGGTGTATCGCTACACCAACACCGACCCCCGCAACCTCAATCCCCCCTTCAACCCCCGCAAGCTCAACCCCGAATACCGCAGCGACCAGAAGGAGCCGCTGCTGTTCCACCCCAATGAGGTGGCCCGCTTCGCCCGCGATGTGCTGCGCATCAAAGAGGTGACGGTGGAGGTGCTGAATTCACCCTCCACTGCCACCCAGCAGCTGCTGGGAGCGATCCTCGAGGAACTGCGCACGATCCGCAGCCTGCT
>JBJTWS010000337.1:0-9502 GCA_046081905.1 Synechococcus sp.
CTACTACCGCTGGCGGAACAATGGGTTCGGGGGGCTGCAGCTGCCCCTTGCGGCCTTGCTGTTTTGGATCGGCACCGCCACTGGCGTTGTTGGCTGGGCCCTGGTGCTCTGGGGCATTCCCCTGCGCCTGGTGCTCGTGTACCACGCCACCTGGCTGGTGAACTCCGCCACCCACTGCTGGGGCCGTGTCAGCCACGACAGTGGCGACGCCTCCCGCAACAACCCCTGGGTGGCGGCCCTGACCTTCGGTGAGGGCTGGCACAACAACCACCACGCCTTCCCCCACTCCGCCCGTCAGGGCCTGGAGCCCGGCCAGATCGACCTCACCTGGGAGCACATCCGCCTGATGCGCGCCCTCGGGCTCGCCACCCAGGTGCGCCTGCCCCGGGCGGCCATGGACGGCCCCACCACCTCCCGCAGCGGGCGGTGACGTAGGGTTGCAGATCGGATTTTCGTCAGAGCGTCGGTTTCGAACCCATGGCCAAGCGCGTACAAGTCGTACTGAACGAGGACGTCCTCAGCCTGGGCAAGGACGGCGATCTCGTGGAGGTGGCTCCGGGCTACGCCCGTAACTTCCTCCTCCCCACCGGCAAGGCGGTGCCCGTCACCCCCGCGGTGATGCGCCAGGTGGAGGCCCGCCGGGCCAAGGAGGCCGAGCGTCAGGCCGCCCTCAAGGCCGAGGCCGAGGCCTTCCGCACGGCCCTCGCCACCATCGGCCGCTTCACCGTGAAAAAGCAGGCCGGCAACGACGACGTGCTCTTCGGCACCGTCACCAACGGTGACGTGGCCGAGGCGATCGAAGCCGCCACCAAGAAGGAAGTGGATCGCCGCCACATCCTGGTGCCCGAGATTCACCGCACCGGCTCCTACAAGGTGCAGGTCAAGCTCCACCACGACGTCACCGCCGAGATCAACCTCGAAGTGGTGAGCTACTGATCTCTCCGGTTCCACCGGACCTGGATCGCCGCGCCGCCGGAGCCTTCGGGTTCCGGCGGCGTTCTCGTCGGTCCCTGCCTACGTTGGCCCACGCGGCCGTTCCACTGTCTGCTCCGATGGTCTGCCTGCCCCGATGGTGAGCGCGCCGCCCATGTCCAGCGATGCGGCCGATCCGGGCCCGCGCCGCCGCGAGCGCAGCGGGGCCGACACCGGCTTTGAGGCGCTGCCCGATGCAGTGCCGCCCCAGAACATCGAGGCCGAGGAAGCGGTGCTGGGCGGCATCCTGCTGGATCCGGAGGCGATCGGGCGGATCGCCGATGTGCTGCAGCCGGAGGCCTTTTACCTCACGGCCCACCGCGAGATCTACCGCACCGCCCTGATGCTGCACAGCCAGGGCAAGCCCACCGACCTCACGGCCATGGCGGCCTGGCTGGCGGACACCGGGCACCTGGAGAAGGTGGGCGGCAGCGGCCGGCTGGTGGAGCTGGTGGAGCGCACCCTCTCCACCGCCTCGATCGACCAGGTGGCGCGGCTGGTGATGGACAAGTACCTGCGCCGCCAGCTGATCAAGTCGGGCAATGAGGTGATCCGGCTCGGCTTCGAGCAGGGCAAGCCGATGGAGCAGGTGCTCGATGAGGCCGAGCAGAAGATCTTCGCGATCAGCCAGCAGAAGCCCAGCGCCGGCCTCACCCCCACCGCCGAGATCCTCACCAGCACCTTCAACGAGATCGAGAGCCGCTCCCTGGGCACCGCCGTGGCGGGCATCCCGGTGAACTTCTACGACCTCGACGCCATGACCCAGGGGCTGCAGCGCAGCGACCTGATCATCGTGGCCGGCCGGCCGGCGATGGGCAAAACCGCGATCACGCTCAACCTGGCCAAGAACGTGGCGCAGCTCCACAACCTGCCGGTGTGCGTGTTCTCGCTGGAGATGAGCAAGGAGCAGCTCACCTACCGCCTGCTGGCGATGGAGGTGGGCATCGAGAGCGGCCGGCTGCGCACCGGTCGGCTGCAGCAGGAGGAGTGGCCGCTGCTGGGGCAGGGGATCAACACCCTCGGCCAGATGCCGATCTACATCGACGACAAGCCCAATTCCGGCGTGCTGGAGATGCGCTCCCTCTGCCGCCGCCTCATGGCCGAGAGTGGCAAGGAACTGGGGCTGGTGGTGATCGATTACCTCCAGTTGATGGAGGGCTCCGGCTCCGACAACCGCGTGCAGGAACTCTCCCGCATCACCCGCGGCCTCAAGCAGATGGCCCGCGAACTCAACGTGCCGGTGGTGGCCCTCTCCCAGCTCAGCCGCGGCGTGGAGGCCCGCACCAACAAGCGGCCGATGCTCTCGGACCTGCGGGAATCGGGCTCGATCGAGCAGGACGCCGACCTGGTGCTGATGATCTACCGGGACGAGTACTACAACCCCGACACCCCCGATCGTGGCATCACCGAGGTGATCGTGACCAAGCACCGCAATGGTCCGGTGGGCACGGTGAAGCTGCTGTTCGAACCCCAGTTCACCCGCTTCCGCAACCTGGCGGCCTGAGCGCCGCCGGCCCCTACCCTGGATCCAGGGCACGGGGAGAGGGCGCTTGCGCTGGAGCTGGGGAGCACCGCTGGGGACCCTGCTGCCGGCCCTGGCCGTGGTGTCGCTCCTGGGGGTGCCGGCCGCGGCGGCGCCGGAACCGCGGGTGCTCCGGGTGGGGCTCTCCCCCTTCCCGCCGCTGGTCTTCGAGGGGGGGCCGCCCGAACGGGGCTTCGACATCTCCCTGTGGGAGTCGCTGGCGGAGCACATCGGGGTGGAAACCCGCTACGTGCGGATCGACGACTTCAACGAACTGCTCGATCGGGTCGCGCGGGGGGAGATCGACGTGGCCCTCGGCGGCATCAGCATCACCGCCGCGCGGGAGGCGCGGATGGAATTCAGCTACTCCTATCTCCGCTCCGGCCTGGGCATCCTCACCACCACCCGCTCCAGCGAGCTTGCTGCAGCGCAGCCACCATCCCCTGTTCGGCCCCGAGGGCTTCACCCTGGGGCGCACCCTGCTGCTGCTCGGCGGCACGGCCCTGGTGGTGGGGACGAGCGCCCTGCTGTTCTGGTGGATCGAGTTGCGCCCCGATCCGGCCCATGCGGCCCGGCCCGGCCGGGCCATCGCCTCCGCCCTCTACTGGGCGGTGGTGACCATGAGCACGGTGGGCTACGGCGACTACACCCCGAAACGCCCCGCCGGCAAGGTGGTGGCCCTGGTGCTGATCTTCTCGGGCATCGGCCTCTTCGGTGCGGTGGTGGCCCGGATGTCGTCGGTGCTCACGGTCTCCCAGCTGCGGGATCTTCGGCCCCATCCGCGCGAACTGCAGGGCGTGACGGTGGGCACCCTCTCCGCGTCCTCGGCGATCCCGGTGATCCGCCATTTCGGCGGCATCGTGCAGGGCTATCCCCAGCTGGGGGATGCCATCGAAGCCCTGGAGCAGGGCCGGGTCGAGGCGGTGGTGTCCGACTGGCCGGCGCTCTTTTACCACGTGAATACCCAGCCCAGCCGCGATCTGGTGCTGTCGGAGGAGCCGTTCGATGAGCAGCTCTATGCCCTGGCCCTGCCCCCCGGCAGCCCCTGGCGCAAGCCGATCAACCTGGCGCTCCTGAGGGCGCGGGAGGACGGGGTGCTCGCGAAGCTCACCACCAATTACTTCGGCGAGGACTTCCGCCTCAGCAACGTCATCGCCGACGAGTGAATCCCGCGGCCCTTCCGGGCGACGGGATGGCCAGGCGGCGCCGTTGTTCCTAGCCTGCGCCATCGACTCCCTCGGCCATGGCTCCCTACGGCGGCAAGCCCCCTGCAGCCCAGGGGGAGCGGCGGATGATCGGTCTGTTCAGCCTTGTGGTGGGCGTGGCCCTGTTCGGGCTGATCCTGCTGCGCGGTCAGCAGGCGGCCCGGGAGGGGAACCAGGAGCTCCGCAACGACACCTACTGGGTGCTGGTGTCTCCGCTGGTGTTCTCCGGCTTTGGGCTCTACCTGTTGCGCACGCCCTCCCGGGGGCGCTTCCGGGCGGGCGGAGCTCGCCCTGCGGCGGAGCCCGCCGCCCCTTCCCCCCTCGCCGCACCGGAGGTGCAGCGCCGGGTGCGGGAGGCGAGCCTCGAGGCGGAGCAGGCCCAGCGCGCCCTCGCCGCGGCGGAGCAGGAGGCCAGGCAGCAGCTGGAGGTAGCCCGCCAGGCCACCAGCAGTGCCCAGGCCCGGGCGGACGCCGCCGAGACGCGGCTGCAGAAACTGGAGGCCCGCACCCAGGAGCGCATCCATGCCCTGGAGCAGGAACTCGAGCAGGTGCGCCAGGCCCGCTCGCGGGCGGAGGCCGATCTGCAGGTGGCGCTCGAGGGGATGTCTGCCGAGCCTGATGCGGCGGATCAGGGGGTCTTGGTGCTGCGGCGACGGGTCGAGGAGCTCTCCCGGGCGCTCGATCATGGGCTGGCCGGTCTGCGGGATGAGCAGCAGCGGGCGCTCCAGAGCCGTGGGGCGGAACTGGAGGAGCTGCGCCAGGAGGTGGCGCGGGCCCGCTCGGCGGCGGAAGCGGCCCGGCAGCAGGAAACGGCGGCCGGGGATGACCTGGCGGCCCGGCTGCGGCAGCTGGAGGAGGAGCGTGGGCGCCTCGAGGCCGGGCTCCGCCAGCTCCGGGAGGAGCGGGCCCGGCAGGTGGAGGCGGCCGTCGCCTCGGCAGGGGAGGCGCAGGCCGGGGTCGATCGCCTCTCCACCGCGTTGCAGCAGCAGATCGAGGGCCTTCAGAACGTGGTGGAGGGCCTCGCCGAGGGGCATGGCCGAGAACTGGCGGCTGTCCGCCAGGACGTGGAGGCGGCCCTGACGGCCCTGGAGGGGGCGCGGCAGCGGCAGAGGGCAGCGGCGGAGGGCATGGAAGCCCGCCTGGTGGAGATCGACCAGCAGATCCAGGAGGCCCAGCAGGTGCGTGCGCGGGGATCCCGCTCCCTCGAGGAAACCCGCAGCACCCTGGTTCAGGTGCGCGACCAGGCCCAGGAGGTGCTGGAGGAGAGCCGGCTCCGGGTGGAGCGCCTCGCCTCCGGGGTGGACGAGCAGCTCCATCGCGCTCGCGAGGAGGCGGCCCAGGCCCTGCGCACCAATCGGGAGGTGCGCGAGCTGGTGGAGCGCCTCGCCCAGGCGGCACCAGGCCAGGAGAACTGGGGGACCAGCTACAGGGAGGCCTGCGAGGAGCTCGGTGTGGTGCCGGGCAGCTCCTGGACGGTGGTGCGCGCCACCTGGAGGCGCAACCTCAAGGAGTGGCACCCCGATCAGGGTGGGGATGCCGAGCGCTGGATGCGGCGCAATGCCGCCTATCAGCTGCTGGTGGCCTGGTACGAGTTCAGCGGTTCCCCCTGACGGGGCGGCCCCCTTCCCCACGGGAGGATGGACGCCTGCCGCACGCCCCCGATGATCCGCTCCCGTGCCGCCGTGGCCTGGGCTCCGGGCCAGCCGCTCGAGATCACCGAGGTGGAGGTGGCCCCGCCCCGCGCCGGCGAGGTGCTGCTGCGGGTGGTGGCCAGCGGCGTGTGCCACACCGATGCCTACACCCTCTCCGGCGCCGACCCCGAGGGACTGTTCCCGGTGATCCTCGGCCATGAGGGCGGCGCCGTGGTGGAGGAGGTGGGGGAGGGGGTGAACTCGGTGGCCGTGGGGGATCACGTGATTCCCCTCTATACCCCCGAGTGCCGGAGCTGCAAGTTCTGTCTCTCCGGCAAGACCAACCTCTGCCAGGCGATCCGCGCCACCCAGGGGCAGGGCCTGATGCCCGATGGCAGCAGCCGCTTCGCCAGCGGCGGGCGGATGATCCACCACTACATGGGCACCTCCACCTTCTCGGAGTACACGGTGCTGCCCGAGATCGCCGTGGCGAAGATCAATTCCGCCGCACCGCTCGAGCAGGTGTGCCTGCTGGGCTGCGGCGTGACCACCGGCATCGGCGCGGTGCGCAACACCGCCAAGGTGGAGCCCGGCAGCAGCGTCGCGGTGTTCGGCCTTGGCGGCATCGGCCTGGCGGTGGTGATCGGCGCCGTGCAGGCCGGAGCGGAGCGGATCATCGGCATCGATGTGAACCCCGAGAAGTTCGCCATCGCCCGTCAGCTCGGCGCCACCGAGTGCCTCAATCCCCGCGACCACGACGCGCCGATCCAGGAGGTGCTGGTGGAGCTCACCGATGGGGGGGTGGATTATTCCTTCGAATGCATCGGCAATGTGGAGGTAATGCGCGCCGCCCTCGAGAGCTGCCACAAGGGCTGGGGCGAATCCACGATCATCGGGGTGGCGGGAGCGGGCCAGGAGATCCGCACCCGCCCCTTCCAGCTGGTCACCGGCCGGGTGTGGCGCGGCTCCGCCTTCGGCGGGGTGCGCGGCCGCAGCGAGCTGGGCCAGTTCGTGGAGCAGGCCCTCTCCGGCGCGATCCCGCTGGAGGTGTTTATCACCCACACCATGGGGCTCGAGGAGATCAACCGCGCATTCGATCTGATGCACGAAGGAAAGAGCATCCGCTCGGTGATTCATTTCTGATCCCTGATCCCCAGCCGAGCGCCATGGCCCCCCTCGAACTCCTGGCCGAGCACCGCTGCTTCGGCGGCAGTCAGCGGCGCTACCGCCACGCCTCGGCGGTGCTGGGCTGCCCGATGACCCTGGCGGTGTTCCTGCCGCCCCGGGCCCTGACGGGCGAGCCGGTGCCGGCCCTCTGGTGGCTCTCCGGCCTCACCTGCACAGACGAGAACTTCACCCAGAAGGCCGGAGCCCAGCGGCTGGCGGCCGAGCTGGGGCTGGCCCTGGTGGCGCCGGACACCAGCCCGCGGGGGGCGGAGGTGCCCACCGACCCCGCCGGCGGCTGGGACTTCGGCCACGGCGCCGGCTTCTACGTGGACGCCACCGCCGAGCCCTGGGTCGCCCACTACCGCATGCACAGCTACGTGGTGGCGGAGCTCCCCGCCCTGCTGGAGGCCGCACTGCCCCTTGATCCGCGGCGGCGCGGCCTCAGCGGCCATTCGATGGGAGGCCATGGCGCCCTGGTGTGCGCCCTGCGGAACCCCGGCCGTTACGCGTCGGTGTCGGCCTTCGCGCCCATCGCCCATCCCTCCGCCTGCCCCTGGGGCCGCAAGGCCCTCGGCCATCTGCTGGGATCGGATCCGGAGCCCTGGGCGGCCTGGGATGCCTGCCGCCTGCTGGAGGCAGGAGCCCTGCTGCGGGGCCCCGGGGGCGAACCCCTGCCCCTGCTGGTGGATCAGGGCGCCGCCGATCCCTTCCTTGAGCAGCAGCTGTGGCCGGGGGATCTGGAGGCCGCCTGCGCCGCCGCCGGCCAGCCCTTGGAGCTGCGGCACCAGCCGGGTTACGACCACAGCTATTTCTTCGTGGCCAGCTTTATCGATGACCATCTCCGCCATCACGGCCGGGCGCTGCTCCTCTGAGCCTGGCCCGTGCCCTGACGGCGATCGCCCACCAGCAGTTGTTCTTTCCCTCCGGTACGGCCCTGCTGGCATCGCCTGCCCCGGGCCAGTGGACCAGCCCCAGCGACCTGAGCCTTCTGATCCAGGCGCCGGGCGATTCCCCCTTCGCCTGGACCAGCCGGCTTGCGCAGCAGTCCCTCCAGAGCGACTTCGATCCGGTGCTGCTGCAGCTCTTCGATGGACAGCCGCAGGGCGATCTCCGGGAGGTGCGGCAGCAGGAGGGGCAGCGGCTGGAGATCGAGGGAGAAGCGGTGCAGGCCAGCCTCACCAACTCCTTCGGGTTCGTGGATGTCCTCCCCGATGCCAGCGCAGCAGAGGATGTCGGGAATGGAACCCGGGTCGCCAGACCTCTGGCGGGGGCGACCACGGCGGGGGGACTGGACAACCAGCAGGCTGTGGTGAGGCTGCGTCAGAACAGCAGCAGCGACCTGGCGGTGCTCTTCTACCGGGTGGACGATCTCACCGGAATGATCAAGGGTGTCGCCCCCGGCGAGAAGGGATACAAGCGCCTCTCACGGCAGCGTGCCTATGAAACCGCGGAGGGGGTCCGCTGGATCCCGGGGCCGGGTGATGGTGGCTACACGCAGCAACTGCTCACGCAGGTGAATGCCGGCGATCTGATCGCGATGCGCCTCTCCACGGGGGAGCGTTCGTTCTGGGGTTTCGCCCGCGCCAACGAGACAGTTGACGGTGCAGCGGTGGGACATCTCTGGAACTACGGGCTCAACACCTGGGGCTGGGAGGATCAGTTCGGCGGCGGCGACCGGGACTTCAACGATCTGATCGCTCAGCTGGACTTCACCAGTGCCGCTGGCAGGGGATTCCTCGTGTGAGCGGCGAGCGCCATAGCATCTCTCGAATGAGCTTCACCACTCCCCCCACCGAATCCTTCGATCTGATCGTGGTGGGCGGCGGCCATGCCGGCTGCGAGGCGGCCCTCACGGCGGCGCGGCTGGGGCTCTCCACGGCCCTGTTCACCCTCAACCTCGATCGGATCGCCTGGCAGCCCTGCAACCCGGCCGTGGGCGGCCCGGCCAAGAGCCAGCTGGTGCACGAGGTGGATGCCCTCGGCGGCGTGATCGGCCGGCTCGCCGATGCCACCGCCCTGCAGAAGCGGGTGCTCAACGCCAGCCGCGGCCCCGCCGTGTGGGCCCTGCGCGCCCAGACCGACAAGCGCCAGTACAGCCGCCAGATGCTGCAGCTGCTGCAGCACACCCCGAACCTGGCCCTGCGGGAGGCGATGGTGACCGGGCTGGAGGTGGAGCTCGAGCAGCCGGCGGACGCGGAGGGGCCTGGGGCGATCGGCCGGATCACCGGCGTGCGCACCTACTTCGGCAGCTCCTACGCCGCGCCGGCCGTGATCCTCACCACCGGCACCTTCCTGGGGGGCCAGATCTGGGTGGGCCATCAATCGATGGCGGCGGGGCGGGCCGGCGAACAGGCGGCCGAGGGGCTCACCGAAGCCCTGGAGGCCCTGGGCTTTGCGATGGGACGCCTCAAGACCGGCACCCCCGCCCGGGTGGACCGGCGCAGCATCGCCCTCGATCAGCTGGAGGAGCAGCCCAGCGATGCCCACGAGCGCTACTTCTCCTTCGATCCCGCCAGCTGGGTGAGCGGTGAGCCGATGAGCTGCCACATCACCCGCACAACCGCGGCCACCCACCAGCTCATCCGCGAGAACCTGCACCTCACGCCGATCTACGGCGGCGTGATCGACAGCAAGGGGCCCCGCTACTGCCCCTCGATCGAAGACAAGATCGTGCGCTTCGCCGATAAGGAGAGCCACCAGATCTTCCTGGAGCCGGAAGGGCGCGACACGCCGGAGATCTACGTGCAGGGCTTTTCCACGGGGCTGCCGGAGCGGCTGCAGCTGGAGCTGCTGCGCACCCTGCCTGGGCTGGAGCAGTGCGTGATGCTGCGCCCCGCCTACGCCGTGGACTACGACTACCTCCCGGCCACCCAGCTCAAGCCCTCGCTCGAGACCAAGCGCATCGCCGGGCTGTTCAGCGCCGGCCAGCTCAACGGCACCACCGGCTACGAGGAGGCGGCCGCCCAGGGGCTGGTGGCGGGGCTCAACGCGGCGCGGCTGCTGCG
>JBJTWS010000338.1:0-3973 GCA_046081905.1 Synechococcus sp.
CTACTTGGGCGCTTTCAGCTTCCGCTTCAATCACCGCTTCAAGCTGGAAGAAATGACCGATCAAGTGCTCCAGGCGGTCTGCCTCTGCACCGCACGACCCGAACGCCTCCTGAGGAGCGCGGAGCTTGCTACCTAATCAAGTTCCTTCATGTACAGGCTGGGCAGGGCGCCAAGGAACCAGGCAGGCATGAACTTTTCACCACCGGCAAACTCAATCTTGCCGGGCTTGTAGTACGGAAGCACCGCCAACACCGTGTTGATCGCCTTCGGCCGATTCATGTTGCGCACGTAGTTCCCCAGGGTGGTGCGGATCTGCAGGTCTTCATTCGAGAGTGGGCTGCTGCAGAATCCGCTCTGCAGCAGCCTGCGGTAGGCCGTGCCGAAAGCGCTGCGAAACAGGTTCTCCAGTTGATCGGAGGGTGCATCCAGCCAGATCTGCCCCAGCTGACGCCGGAACCCCGCCAGCTCCTGGCGCAGCTCCTCATCGCTGGGATCGATGCTGAAGAGATTGATCAGCCCATTCAACCGGTTGAGAAAGTCGTTGTTGGATACGAATGCCAGGGCCTGGGCCCCGGTGTACTGCGACAGCTGGGGCAATGGCGGTGCCTCCGCCGCCGCCCGAGCGGCAAGTGCCTGCTGGTTGTATCCCACCGGGGCGAGGGCGGCCCGGGTGGGCTGGGGTTGCCGCAGGCGCGGGAGCAGTATGGGCTCAAACAGGCTGGCATAGTCTTCCAGGAGCCAACGTGGCAGAACCTGTTCGGCCTGATTCACCTTCATCTTGCCCGGCCGCACATAGGGCATCAGCGCCAGAAGGATATTGGCGGTTTCCGGCCTCTGGAAGCCGCTGTAGAGCCGCTGGCAGAGATAATCCTTCCACTGTTCCTCTTCCCGCAGAAGCGGTTGCTTGGCTAGATCCGTGCTGATCATCTGCCGGAAACAGCGGCCGATCGAGGAGCCATACAACATCTCGAGCTCATCGATCGGTGCACTCAGCCAGAATTGCGAGAGACATTGCCGTGCCAGGCGGGCCTCCACCAGGCGGGCGGCGTTCGGATCGTGGCTGTAGTCCTGAAAGATCGTGTTCAGTCGCCCCGCCGACCAAGGCTGGATCTGCGGCCGGCTGCCGATCTCAATCCTCGGTGCGGCCGGGTCGGCCAGAAGGGTATCTGCGCTCACGCCGCGAGAGGATGCGGCGGGCTCCCCCCAGCTGATTTTCTCAGGACGGCCGAACAGGCGGCTCCAGAGCGACATGGCGGGCGGGGCTGATCTGGTGGGGATTGTAATAGACTGCTCCCATGGAACTGTTGCTGATCCACCAGAACTATCCGGGTCAGTTTCGCTACCTCGCCACCGCACTCCGCCAACGAGGCCATGGTGTTCTCGGCCTCGGCGCCTCCGCTGCGGGCGAAGCCATTCCCGCGGGGGATCAACGGCTCCAGCTGCACTACGGCTGGGATCCGCCCCCATTGCCGGAGAATCTTCTCGACCCTGCCGTTGAAACGGCCTTGCGCCGGGCCCAGCGGGTGGCGGATCGCTGCCTCACCCTCCGCCGGGATGGCTACACGCCAGACGCCATCCTCGTCCACAGCGGCTGGGGCGAGGCCCTCTACCTCCGCGAGGTGTGGCCCGATGCCCGTCTGGTGGTGTACCCGGAGCTCTATGCCAGCCCCCGCCTGCTGGGCTACGGCTTCGACGCCGACCTGGGCGAGGCTCCGCTGGAGCTTCGTACCCAGTGGCGGCGCCGCAATCTGATGAATCTGGCGGCCATCGCCGACGCCGATGCGGTTGTGGTGCCCACCCTCTTTCAGCGCGATACCTTCCCTCCCCATCTTCGCGGCCGCTTTCATGTGATTCATGAAGGCGTTGATCTCGATGCGCTTCCTCTCCTTCCCGCCCGGCCGATCGCGTTGCCCTCCGGCCAGGTGCTGGAGCCGGACCTTCCGGTGATCACGTACGTGAGCCGCGCCCTGGAGCCCCTGCGCGGCTTTCGCACGTTCTTCCGCTGCCTTCCCGCCCTGATGGCAGCCCACCCCACCCTGCAGGTGCTGGTGGTGGGGGCGAGCGAGCCCGGCTATGGCGCTGTTTCGCCCCATCCCCAGGGGTATCGGGGCGAAATGCTGGCCCTGTTTGGAAGTCGGCTGCCGCTGGAGCGGATCCACTTCCTCGGCAGGGTGTCGCGCCGGCTTCTTCTGATCCTGCTCCAGCGCACCGCCGCCCATGTCCATCTCACCTATCCCTACGCACTCTCCTGGAGCCTGATCGATGCCATGGCCTGCGGCGCGGTGGTTGTGGGCTCCGACAACCCCCCCGTTTCCGAGGTGATCCACCATGGCCTGAACGGACTCCTCACCCCCTTCAACGACCCCGGTGCCCTTGCGGCCTGGCTCGGGGCCATCCTGCGGAAGCCGCAGGATTTCCGCCCCCTGGCCCGCGAAGCGCGCCGCACGGTGGAAACGCGTTTTTCCGTGGCCTCGGCTGCCGCGGCCTACGAAAGCCTGCTCGGCAGCCTGATGGCTCTGCCCTCAGCGCCAGTCTGAGGGGTTCAGAACAGGGCGCTGGAAGCGCCGTGCCACCGCCTCCAGCACCCTCTCCACCACGCCGTCCCAGTTGCCGGGCTGCGCCTGGCGAAACAACCGCAGGCTCGGGTACCAGGGCGTATCTGTCCGATCCCGCAACCAGCGGGGGTCGGCGCTCCAGGGCAGCAGCACCCAGCCCTCGTGCCCCAGGGCTCCGGTGAGGTGGGCCACGGAGGTGTCCACGCTGATCATCAGATCGGTATCCAGAATCGCCTCCGCCGTGTCGGCGAAGTCACCCTGCGGATCGATCGTCGTGATCCGTGCGGTGCCCGGAAGGTCGCAGAGATCCCGGTCCGGGCCCTGCTGCACCAGTACCAGCCCGCAGCCCAGGCGGAGAAGGCCCTCGCAGAGGTGCTGAAGCTGTGATTGGTTCAGGCTGCGCTTGCGGTACTCCCGCCATTGGAAGGGAGAATCCCCCTTGCGCCCGCTCGCCCAGGTGAGTCCGATCCTGGGTCGCTCGGTTGGCCACGGATCCTGTGGTTTGGCGTCCGCCGGCCGGAGGTAGTCGCCACGATCCGAGCACCCCACCGGTAAGGGAGCTCCCCCCAGCAGCCTTGGAAGGCTGAGCAGGCCAAAGCCCCGCGTTTCCGCGGGCAGAGGTGTCAGGGGGCTGGGGAGGGGGCGGATCGTTGGAACCGGCACGAGCTGGGCAAACGCATGCTGCACGAGCCGCACCAGGCCCGCTTCCACCTCCACCACCAGCTTCCCTTCCCTGCTGCGCAGCTCCCGATGCAGGGCGGGAATCCAGCGGAGGTACTGGAGGGTGTCTCCCAGCCCCTGCTCACTCCACACCAGCGTCGTTTCCCTCGGGCCAGGCCCTGCGGCGGAGGAGCGGCGACCCTCGCTGTAGCCAGCGATCTCGAAGCGGCGTTCGGACAGTTCGAAGGCGTCCTCGTAGCGCTCCAGTCCAAGCAGCAGGGAAGCGTGGTTGCTGGCTGCCTGGGGGGTGTCCTGCAGGCGGCGGCAGAGCCGGAAGGCCTGATCGGATTCCTCGAATCGATTCAGGTCGCGAAGGGCATTGCCCATCCCGAGGTAGGGCGCAGCCGCCTGGGGTGTGTCCATGGCGACAGATCGGTACAGCCGCAGCGCCTCTGCGGGTTGTTCGCCGTAGCAGAAGGCATTCGCCGCCCGTAGGGCAAGCCCGAGTTGGCCCGGATGGTGATCCACCGCCTCCCGCAGCAGACAGGCCGCCACGTCCCAGCACTGGGAATCTTCCGCCAGGGAGGCCTCGGCCAGCAGTCCATCCAGATCGGGGGAAGACCCAGAGGTCATCGATGCCAGCAGCGGATGCACCATCCTCCTGGAAGCGGTGGCTTTCCAGCCGCCGCACAGCAGGAATGCCAGCTTCTGTCAGGACCCCATGACTTCAGGGAAAACGGCAGGCAAGCAGAGAGTAA
>JBJTWS010000339.1:0-8999 GCA_046081905.1 Synechococcus sp.
AGCAGTTCGTGGCTGCCTACAACAAGACCAAGGCACCGTTCAACTGGACCGCCACGGCCGACTCAATCCTGGAGAAGCTCCAGCGACTTTATTCGCAAATCTCCGGGACGGCACACTAGGTTCGGCCCGCCCTCTCCTGGCCCGCTTGGCTGAACGCTCCGCCCCGGTTGCTGCGTCACCCGCGCGGGGCCGGGCGATGCCCTGGCGCCTGTGGCTGCCGGTGCTGCTGCTGGCCCTGGTGCTGTTCGTGTGGCGGCTGGGCTGCAGCGGCCTGGTGGATGAGACCCCGCCCCTGTTCGCTGCCTCCGCCCGGGCGATGGCCGAGACCGGCGACTGGCTGATCCCCCGGGTGAATGGCCTGCCCCGCTACGACAAGCCGCCGCTGGTGTACTGGCTCATGGGCCTGGGCTACCTGCTGCCGGGCCAGGACCAGTGGAATCCCCTCGGCACCTGGGCGGCGCGGCTGCCCTCAACCCTCAGCTGCTGCGGCGTGATGCTGCTGCTGGCCGACACGCTCTGGCTCTGGCCCCAGCCCGCCGTTCCCGGCCAGGAGCGGAATCCCGCCGAGCCGGGCCCCGCTCCCCTGGTGGCGGCCTTCACCGCGCCCCTGGCCTTCGCCCTCTCGCCGCTGGTGCTGCTGTGGGGCCGCACGGCCGTGAGCGATGCCCTGCTCTGCGGCCTGGTGGCGGCCAGCTTTCTGCTCTGCTGGCGCACCTACGTGGTTCCCACGGGCCGCTGGTGGGTCCCCTGGCTGCTGCTCGGCCTGGCGGTGCTCACCAAGGGGCCCGTGGCCGTGGTCCTGCTGGGGCTCACCCTGCTGGCCTTCGGTTGGCTGCAGGCCGACCTGCGGGGGTTGGCCCGGCGGCTGCGGCCCCTGCGGGGCCTCACCCTCACGGCGCTGGTGGCGCTGCCCTGGTATGGCGCCGCGCTGCTCAGCGAAGGGGAACCGTTCTGGGACAGCTTCTTCGGCTATCACAACCTCCAGCGGTTCACCGCCGTGGTGAACGACCACCTCCAGCCCTGGTGGTTTTTCGGGCCGGTGCTGGTGGTGGCCAGCCTGCCCGCCACGCCGCTCCTGCTGCTGGGGCTGGCCCGCAGCCTGCCGCTCGCCTCGCTGCTGCGGCCGCGGCCCCTGCCGCCCGAGCACTCCCTGGCCCGCTTCGCCGCCTGCTGGCTGCTGGCGGTGCTGCTGTTCTTTACCCTCGCCGCCACCAAGCTGCCCAGCTACTGGCTGCCGGCCACCCCGGCGGCGGGCCTGCTGATCAGCCAGGCGGCCCTCGGCGGCTGGCGCGGCAGGGGGGCAGCGGCGGCCTGGATCGGTGCCCTGGCCCTCACCGCGCTGCTGGCGGCGGTGTTCCTGGCGGGGCCCCTGTGGGTGCCGTTGATCCAGGATCCGGAACTCCCCACCCTGCCGGCGGGGATCCTCGCCAGCGGCCGGCTGCCCGTGGCGGCGGCCTGCTTTGCCCTGGCGGCGGCCCTGGGCTGGGCCCTGCGCCAGCGTCGCCCCCCGCTGGCCCTGCTGGCCCTGCAGCTTTCTTTGGTGCCCTTCGTTCCCCTGGCGCTCGTGCCCCTCTGGGAGCTGGGCGATCGGCTGCGGGGCGAACCCGTGCGCCGCATCGCTGCATTGGTGCACCAGGCGCCCGCTGGCGCCGGGGCCGCCGAACCCCTCGCCATGATCGGGATTCTCAAGCCCTCGCTTCATTACTACGCCCGCCAGGTGGTTGTGTATGAGGGCCAGTCGCCCGCCGCCCTGGTGAACCTCGCCGAGCGGCTGCGGCAAGAGCGGCGCCGTGGCCAGAACCCCTCCAGCGTTGCGCAGCAGCCCACGGTTCTGGTGGTGATCGACCAGGGCACCGCGGCCCTGCCGCACTGGCAGGGGCTTGAGCCTGTGGAGCTGGGCCGGGCCGGCCTCTACCGTCTCTGGCGCCTCGATCGGGCCCGGCTGCAGCGGCGTGCGGCGGAGCTGATCGCCGCCGGGGAGCGGCCCACCTGGCAGTTGCCGCGGCCGGAGCGCTACTGAGTGCCTTCCTGCGGCGGGGTGGATCCTGCGTCTACCTCGGCCAGGGCGCGCCTGCGGCAGAAGCCGCAGTGCCCCCAGAGGGCCATCTCCCCCAGGGGGGCGGGGCTGCCGCAGGCGGGGCAGGTGCCCATGCCGTGCACGTCGACCCGGCTGGGGTGGCGGGCCCAGGTCTCCTCCTCCAGCCGGCTGCCGGCGGGGGGCAGGGGCTGGCCGTAGTGCTGCTGCAGGCGCAGATCGCGCACAGAGAAGCCGGCCCCCCGCAGGGCCCCGAGCAGTTGGTGGCGGTTGTACTGCAGGGCCTGCAGCCAGGGCCCCGGCGGAGCGCCCACGGTGAGCAATCCCGCCTGGAGGCGGAGGGGGCGGCAGTGGGGCGCGAGCTGGGGGCCGGCCAGCCGGGGCCAGGCCTGCCAGAGCGCCGCCAGGTTGCCGTCGTCCCGCCAGTGCTGCTGCAGCTGCTCCAGGCAGGTGGCCACGGCCGTGGCGGGGGGGCGGGGCGGCGGCAGCAGCACCGAGAGGCTGCCGAAGCGGCGGCTGGCGGCGCTCGGGGCGGCGCTGCGGCCCCGCGGGGCGATCCTGCGCCGGCCCGGGCGGCCGCTGCGGCCCGCTTCGGCGTCTGCGGAGTCCATCCGATCAGGTTAGGTGCGGGCAACCGATCCGGGCGTCCCCGGCCGGCACCGCTACCCTCGGGCCTTGCCCCGTACGAGATCCATGGGCTTCTTCGATCGGCTCAGCCGTCTGCTCCGGGCCAACCTCAACGACCTGGTCAGCAAGGCCGAGGATCCCTCCAAGATCCTCGATCAGTCGGTCGCGGACATGCAGGACGACCTGGTGAAGCTCCGCCAGGCCGTGGCCACGGCGATCGCCAGCCAGAAGCGCATCCAGAACCAGGCGGAGCAGTCGGAGGCGCAGGCGCGCACCTGGTACGAGCGGGCCGAGCTGGCCCTCAAGAAGGGCGAGGAGGACCTGGCCCGCGAGGCCCTCTCCCGCCGCAAGACCTACCAGGACACCGCCTCGGCCCTGAACGCCCAGCTGCAGGCCCAGGCCGGTCAGGTGGACACCCTCAAGAAGAGCCTGGTGGCCCTCGAGGGAAAGATCGCCGAGGCCAAGACCAAGAAGGACATGCTCAAGGCCCGCTCCCAGGCCGCCAAGGCACAGGAGCAGCTTCAGAGCGCCGTGGGCAGCCTCGGCACCAACTCCGCCATGGCCGCCTTCGAGCGGATGGAGGAGAAGGTGCTCGAGCAGGAGGCCCGCAGCCAGGCGGCCGCCGAGCTGGCCGGTGCCGATCTCGAGAGCCAGTTCGCGGCCCTGCAGGGCGGCAACGACGTGGATGACGAGCTGGCGGCCCTGCGCAACCGGCTCGAGGGTGGCGCGGCGGCGGCGGGCCTGCCCCCGGCCGACGGCCCCGCCCCCCAGCTCGAACCCGTGAAGGTGGCCGAGGTGGATGCCGACCTCGAGGAACTGAAGCGCTCGATCGACAAGCTCTGAGCCCCGCCGGCCCCTGCTGCGCGTCGCCGGCGGGCTAGGCCGGTCTTTCTAGAATCGGATCCTTTCCCCTTCCCCGATGACCGCTTCCGTGGCCGTGCGCGAACTCACCGATGCCAACTTTCAGGCCGAGGTGCTCGAGGCCACCACGCCGGTGCTCGTGGACGTGTGGGCCACCTGGTGCGGCCCCTGCCGGCTGATGGCCCCCCTGATGGACTGGGCCGCCGCCGAGTACGACGGCCGCCTGCTGGTGGGCAAGCTCGAGGCCGATCCCAACCCCGCCAGCCGCGATGCCCACCGCATCCTGGGGCTGCCCACCCTGATCCTCTTCCGCGGCGGTGAGGAGGTGGCCCGCCATGAGGGCGCCATGGCCAAGCCCCAGCTGCAGGCCTTCCTGGATGCCCATCTCTGAGCGCCTCGCCCGGCTGGGCAGCGGCGTCTTCGCCCGCAACGACCAGCGCAAGGCGGCCTACGCCCAGCGGCGCCTGGAACTCCACCGGCGCGGGGACGGTTCGCTCCCGCTGCTGCTGGACCTGTCCCTCGGCTCCACCGACCTGGCGCCACCCGAGGTGGCCCTGGAGGCCATGGCGGCCGCCCTCCACCGGCCGGAGAGCGCCTCCTACTGCCTCCACGCCGCCACCCTCCCCTTCCGCGAGGCCGTGGCCGCCTGGGCGGAGCGGCGCTTCGGCGTGGCCGTGGATCCGGAGCGGGAGGTGCTGCTGCTGGTGGGCTCCCAGGAGGGCACGGCCCACCTGCCCTTGGCGGTGCTGGACCCCGGGGATGGGGCCCTGCTGCTCGATCCCTACTACCCCTCCCACAAGGGTGGGCTCGATCTGGCCTCGGCCCGGCCCCACTTCCTCCGGCTGGATCCGGAGCGCGGCTGGCGCCCCGACCCCGAGCAGCTCAGCCCCAGCGCCTGGGATTCCCTCAAGCTCATGGTGCTGGGCTTTCCCCACAACCCCACCGCCACCACCGGCTCCCAAGAATGGCTCGATCCCTTCGTGGAGCGGGCTCTGCGCCACGACATCGTGCTTGCCCACGACAACCCCTAAGTGGATCTGGCCCTCGACGGGGAGGCCCCGGCCCTGCTGCGCCATCCCGGCTGGCGCCGCTGCGGCATCGAGTTCTTCTCCCTCTCCAAGAGCTGGTGCCTGGGGGGCTACCGGCTTGCCTTCGCGATCGGCGCCGAATGGCTGATCACGGCCCTGCGGCAGCTCAAGGGGGTGGTCGATTTCAACCAGTCGCTGGCGCTGCAGGCCGGCGCCATCGCCGCCCTGGAGCAGGCGCCGGATTGGCCGCAGCAGCTGCGCGGCGTGTACCGCGAGCGCCGCGACCGCATGGCGGCGGCCCTCGAGGCGGCCGGCTGGCCGGTGCGGCTTCCCTCCATGGCCCTTTATCTGTGGCTGGCCCTGCCGCCGGTGGCACGGGAGCGGGGCCTGGATTCGGAGACCTTCTGCGCCGCCCTGCTGGAGGGCAGCGGCGTGGCGCTCACCCCCGGCAACTGCTTCGGTGGGGCGGGCGAGGGCTGGCTGCGGCTGGCCCTGGTGCAGCCGGCCGAGGAGCTGGAGGCCGGCGCGGTGCGCATCGCCACCTGGCTGCGGCAGCTGTGAGGGGCGGGTGCCTCAGCGCCGCGGCGGTGCTGAGGGCCCGGCGCCGGCTGCACCGCGGTGCCTCGGCCGGAGAGCCCCTGCCGGACTGGGCCCTGCGCTGCCGGCCGGTGTGTGCCACCACGGAGCGGGAGCTGGAACAGTGGCTCGCCTGTCTCCCCCCAGCGGGCTCGGGTTCGCCGGCGCCGGGCCTGCGGGCCGTGCTTGCCCGCCGGCAGCGCTTTGGCCACGGCCAGCGGGGGCGTGCCTGGCAGTCGCCCGCGGGGGGGGTGTGGCTCAGCGCGGCCCTGCCCTGGCCCCCCGAGGCCAGCGCCGCCCTGCCCCTGGCGGCGGCGGTGGGCCTGGCGCTCGAGCTGGAGCCCCTGGGGCTGCCGGTGCGGCTGAAGTGGCCCAATGATCTGCTGGTGCACGGCCGCAAGATCGCGGGCCTGCTGCCGCGGCTGCGCCGCCGCGGCGCCGCCGTGCGCTGGGCCCAGGTGGGCGTGGGCCTGAACGGGCGCAACCGCGGCCCCGCGGGCGCCATCTCGGTGGCCGAGGCCCTGCCGGCCGGAGTGGCGGCGCCGCCCCCGGCGCTGCTGGCGGCCCGCGTGCTGCGCGGCCTGGAGTGGACGGCCGCCCACGCCCTGGCGCCGCAGCGGGTGTGGCGGGAGGCCCGCCAGCGGCTGCTCCTGCCCGAGCAGCCGATCCTGCAGGGGGGCGAGATCTGGCAGGCGTTGGATCTGGAGGCCGACGGGGCCCTGCGGCTGCGCTGCGGCGAGCGGTTCAGCCGTCTGGAGCGGCTGTTCTGAGGCGGGGGCTCCCAGGGATCCTCCCTACACTTCAGGTCTTCGTTGTCCATTGGTTGCTGCCGGTGCCCCGCGCCAAGACCCTGATCGCCCTGACGGCGGTGCTCCCCCTTGCCGCTGCCGGCCTTGCCCTCGCCGAGGGGGTGCCGCCCCCGGAGGAGGGCGCTTCCCCCGGTGCGGCGCCTGCGGCCCCACCGGCGGCCCCGGCCCCGGCTCCCGCGGCGGCCCCCGCGGCGGTTGCTCCGGCTCCGGCGGCCAGCCCGACCCGCGCCGCCTCCCTCCGTCCCGATCCCCAGGCCCTGCCGTCCCGGCCTGCCCGCAGCTTCGACACTTCCCTGGATGACCTGGTGCGTGAAGGCATCGTGACCCCGGCGGAGCGGGCCCGTGTGCGCTCCGCCACCGCCATTTCCCCCCAGGAGGTGCCGGCCCACCGCCAGGCCTGCAGCAGTGGTGCCCTCTCGGCACAGGAATGCCGCTCCGGCCTGGTGGTGCGCTGGCGCGGCCGCACCCCCGGTGTCCCCTTCCCGGAGGGCGGCGCCACCGACCTGGCGGCCTTCGGCGGCAACGCCCAGCCCCTGGCGCCGCTCACGGTGCCGGTCTCGGCGCTGCTGGCGGGCCCCGGCGGCAGCTTCAGCCTCTCGCAGGTGTTCCGGGTCACCCCCAGGCCGGCGCCGATCGCCGGCAACGGCAACCGGCGCCTGCTGTTCCCCCTGATCGGCTCCGCGCCCACCAGCAGCGGCTTCGGCTGGCGCCTCCATCCGGTTCTCGGCAGCTGGCTGATGCACAGCGGCCGCGACCTGGCCGCCCCCGAGGGAACCCCGGTGGTGGCGGCCCTCGCCGGCCGGGTGGTGAGCAGCGGCACCGCCGGTGGCTATGGCCTGGCGATCGAGGTGGAGCACGAGCGGCCGCGGCGCCGCACCCTCTACGGCCACCTCTCGGAGCTCTACGTGCAGCCCGGCGACCGGGTGCGCCAGGGCGAGGTGATCGGCCGGGTGGGCAGCACCGGCCTGAGCACCGGCCCGCACCTGCACTTCGAGCTGCGGCTGCCCCAGGACGGCGGCTGGGTGGCGGTGGATCCCGGCGACCTGGATCCCGGTGGATCCGCCGTGGGCAGCGATGCCATCGCCCTGTTGATGGGACAGCTGCTCCAGACCCTGGAGCGCCCGCTCAAGGCCCCGGCGCAGCGGGCCGGCTAGTCGGCGATACGGCCGTCGCGGAAGTGCACTACCCGCTCGGCCCGGGCGGCCACATCGTCTTCGTGGGTCACCATCACCACCGTCATCCCCTGGCGGTGCAGGGCATCGAAGATGTCGAGCACCTCGGCGGTGGTGTGGGAATCGAGGGCGCCGGTGGGCTCATCCGCCAGCAGCAGGGCCGGCTGGTTGATGATCGCCCGGGCGATCGCCACCCGCTGCTGCTGGCCGCCGGAGAGCTGATTCGGCCGGTTCTGCAGCCGCGCCCCGAGCCCCACCCGCTCCAGCGCCTCGAGGGCCCGCTCGCTGCGCTCGGGGGCCGGGATCCTTGCGTAGACCATCGGCAGGATCACATTGTCGAGAGCCGTGAGGTGGGGCAGCAGGTGGAACTGCTGGAACACGAAGCCCAGTTCCTGGTTGCGCAGGTCCGCCAGGGCGTCGTCGTCGAGCTTCTCCACCGCCACGCCGTTGAGCTCGTAGTGGCCGCTGCTGGGGCGATCGAGGCAGCCGAGGATGTTCATCGCCGTGCTCTTGCCCGAGCCGGAGGCGCCCATCACGGCCAGGTACTCGCCGCGGGCCACCGAGAGGCTGAGGTCGTCGAGGGCCCGCACCTGCTGATCTCCCAGGCCGTACACCTTCGAGACATGGTCCAGACGCGCCACCGTGGTGCCGGAGGCGTTACTGGCTTCCGGGCCGGAGGTGGCCGCGACGGCAAACTGGCTCATGGGGAATGGAGGCAAGGCCGGGGTCGGCCTCAGCCGATCGCATGCTGCAGGATCGGGGTGCCGGCCACGGTGCTGCTGGCCCAGGTGAACAGGGGGTTGGAGAGCACCCCGCCCACGGCCGTGGCCAGCAGGCAGGTGATCAGGGCGGCGCGCAGGGGCTGCAGACCGGCCACGTTCCAGGTGATGGCGGGGTAGGCCTTCACCACATCGGAGGCCTCCTGGGGCTCCTTCACCACCATCATCTTGATCACGGAGATGTAGTAGTAGATCGACACCACCGAGGTGACCAGGCCCACCACCACCAGCAGGTACTGGTGATCGGCCCAGCCGGCGAAGAAGAGGTAGATCTTGCCGAAGAACCCGAGCATCGGCGGGATGCCGCCCAGCGACAGCAGGCAGAGGCTCAGCCCCAGGGTGATCAGGGGGTCCTTCTGGTACAGGCCGGCGTAGTCGCTGATGCGATCACTGCCGGTGCGCAGCGAGAAGAGGATGATGCAGGCGAAGGCGCCCAGGTTCATGAACAGGTAGGCGGCCATGTAGAGCACCATGGCGGCGAAGCCGTCCTCGGTGCCGCACACCAGCCCGATCATCACGAAACCGGCCTGGCCGATCGAGCTGTAGGCCAGCATCCGCTTCATCGAGGTCTGGGCCAGGGCCACCACGTTGCCCAGCACCATCGAGAGCACCGCCAGCACGGTGAAGAGCAGCTTCCACTGGGCATCGAAGCTCTCGAAGCAGCCCACCAGCAGCCGAACCGCCAGGGCGAAACCGGCCGCCTTGGAGCCCACCGAGAGGAAGGCCACCACGGGGGTGGGCGATCCCTCGTACACATCCGGGGTCCACTGGTGGAAGGGCACCGCGGCGATCTTGAAGGCCACCGTGGCCAGCACGAACACCAGGGCTAGCGCCGTGACCGGCGAGGCACTGGTCTGCAGGGCAAGCGCCACGGCATCGAGGCCGGTGGCCCCTCCGGTGAGGCCGTAGAGGAGGGAGGCGCCGTAGAGGAACACGGCGGCGGCAGCGGAGCCCACCAGCAGGTATTTGAGCGCCGCTTCCGAGCTGCGGGCGTCGCGCTTCATGTAGCCCGACAGCAGGTAGCTGGCCACCGAGAGCGTCTCCAGGGAGGTGAAGATGCTCACCAGGTCGGTGGAGCCGCACAGGAACATGGCCCCGAGGGTGGCGGCCAG
>JBJTWS010000340.1:0-4887 GCA_046081905.1 Synechococcus sp.
CCCTGCGCACCAACTCTTCCTGTTCGCCCTGCAGCTGACGAATCGCCAGCAACCCTTCAAACGCCTGAATCACGGCATCGCGTGGAAGCTTGTAGGCCCCTCGCGGCACCCACTCCAACTCAAGCACCTCCGTGATCGGTACAAAGCAGGCAGAGCTGGTATCAATGCATGCAGTCGCCCGGCGGGCCTGCTCAGGGTCGTCGTTGACGAGCAGCCTGACGAGCACATTGGTGTCGAGGACGACGGGATCCTTCATGGCTCGGCAAAGCGGGCCGGATCCATCTCCTCAAGACTGAGCGGAGGCCCCTGATAGTTGGCAATACCGATCAGGTCTCGCGCACAACCCGTCTTGCCCGAGGCCTGAGGGGTGAGCATCAGGCCATCAGCCTCAAGACGCATCACCAGGCGGTCGCCGGGTTGCAGCCCGATGAGCTTGCGCCATTGCGCGGGAATGACGAGCTGCCCTTTCGACGACAGCGTGAGCACAGCCTCCAACTCACCCCCTCCCGTCTCCTTACCAGGGTAAGTCGCGCAGACAGAGCTGCAGCCGCTCCAGAGGCCTGCCGATCCGGCGCACGACGTCGAGGCAGAAGACAACCAATCGCGTAGCAGATTGCTACAATCGGAGCCGCTCTTGCCGTTTGTGCCATGGCGAAATCTGCATCTCCGATCCGCCTGCAGGAGGAGCTGATGCAGAGCGCCATTCAGGCCGCTGCACGGCACCACCGGAGCGCAGCCGAGCAGATCGAGTACTGGGCAGCCCTGGGCCGTCAGGTGGCGCGGTTCGTGGATCCCGATGCCCTGCTCGATGTTCAGGCAGGGCTGGCACGGCTGCAGGTGGAGCCGGTGGTGGCGCAGCGGGTGTCCGCCGATGCCGTGTTCGCCGCCGTTGAGATGGCACGCCAGAGCGGGCACCTGAGCCAGCACGTGAGCGAGGGCACGATCCGCTACCAGGCCTCCCCGGACCAGCCGGGAGTCCTGGAGCAGATCGCCGCTGATGGCACTCGCACCACGGGGCGGTTCAGCAACGGCAGCTTCATCCCCAGTGCGGGAGTGCCGGGTTGAGCACACGGCCAGTTCCAGACCGCCAGCTGTGGCTCCTGGTGGGGGGCAACGGCGCGGGCAAGAGCACCTTTCACCGGCTGTTCCTGGCTCCGCACGGGCTGCCGTTTGTGAATGCCGACGACCTCGCCCGGCTGCTCGATCCGCAGGCGCCGGAAGCCCGCGCTGAGGAAGCCGCCAAGATCGCTGATCAGCAGCGCGAAACCCTGCTGCTCAAGGGCCTGAGTTTCTGCTTTGAAACGGTGTACTCGCACCCTGCCAAGGTGGATTTCACGGCCCGGGCCAAAGCGCTCGGCTATGAGGTGATCCTGGTGCTGATTCACCTCGGCGACGCCGAACTGAACCAAGCACGCATCAGCCAGAGAGTCGCCGCCGGCGGCCACGCGGTTCCGGCAGACAAGGTGATCAGCCGGATCCCGCGCCTGTTGGAACACGTGAAAACCGCTCTGCCGCTCTGTGATCTGGTGACGCTGATTGACAATGCCTCCGCCGACAACCCGTTTCGCCCCGTGGCCACGATCAGGCGCGGGCTGGTGGAACGGCACCAGGATCCCCTGCCGAGTTGGGCAGAGGCACTGCTGAACTGAACTCAGCCCTCGCGGCCGCGCTCGAGGATGGCCTGGCGCAGGCCGGGGTTACGGCTGTAGGGGCCGTCCACGTGGTCGATCGTGAGGCGGTCGTCTGCCGCGATCGGCTGGGTGAGGCGTTCGCCGTTGATCACCTCGCGGCAGGAGAGCTGGCCGCGGTGCAGGGGGATCGCCAGGTAAAAGTCCGCCTCGAAGGTGGCCGAATCAAACACGTAGCCAGCCGGCAGGTCGCGGCGGGCGTAGACGCCGCGCACCAGTTCCTCCAGGTAGCGGCGCTCACGCTCCTGGATCGGGCGGCGGGCCTCGCTGCTGCCGCCGCACATCTCGGCCGCCTTGTGGAAGGCGCGGAACCAGGCGTCGACCTGGTGGGGCAGGGAGCAGTAGGGCGACACGGGAATGGCGCCGTCATCGATGTCGATGTGGCGTTCCCAGGTGCGGGCGCCCTTGGCGTAGCTGATCAGCATCGAGCTGTGCCAGTCGCGCTGCTCGTGGGTGGAGAAGCCGATCACATGGCCGGGGTAGCGCTGACGCAGGTAATCGATCTGGTTGAGCTCCAGCTCGCTGTCTTCGCTGGGATACAGCGACACGCAGTGGTTGATCGCGAGCGGGATGTCGCGGTTCTCGAAGAAGGCCACGCAGTCGTCAATCGTCTTCTCGTTGGCGCCGCCGGTGGAGATGATCACCGGCCGCTTCAGGCGGGCGATGCGCTCCAGCAGCGGCCAGGTGGCGATATCGGAGCTGGCGATCTTGATCAGCGGCAGATCGAACACCCCGCACAGATCCGCCGAGGCCTCATCGAAGGGGGTGGCCATCGGGATGCAGCTGCAGCGGCGGATCTCCTCCACCAGGGCCCGGAACTCCTCGATCGAGAGCTTGGTGGCCTCCGTTTTCTTGATGTAGCGCGACTCGGTGTAGCCCTTGAAGGCCGGATGGATGAACGAATCCACATCGCGGAACTGCAGCTTGATCGCCGTGCGCACCGCATTCACCCGCGCCACCGTGCCGAACTCGCGCACGATGCGCAGCCCGCGCTCCAGATCCCCCCAGTGGTTGTTGGCCAGCTCGAGCACGAACAGGTTCTCGAACAGGCGCCGATGCTCGGCGGCAATCGAACCGCTCATGCCGCCACCCCCTGCAGCCAGCTGCGCAGCTGCTGCAGCTCCGACTCCGGCAGAGGCGGGTGCATGTCGTCCAGCGCGGGGGTGTGGATGCCGCCGCCCACGGCGCGGGATTTGAGGCGGGGCTCGAATTCCTGGGCGGGATCGAGGCGCACCACTGCCACCCTGGGGCCCTCGGCTGCCAGCAGGGCGGGCAGAGGTTGAGCCAGCTGCTCCCGCCGCTCCAGCCGTATGACCGGCAAGCCGAAGGCCTCCGCCAGCCGCGCGAAATCGGGGAAGCTCACACCGGAAGCCGGCGAGGCACCGTGTTCGCGGCCGAAGAAGTTGCTCTGGGTCTGGCGGATCGAGAGGTAGCCGCCGTTGTCGAGCACCAGCAGGCAGAGGTTGAGGCGGCTGGCCGCCAGGCTCTGCATCTCCTGGAGGTTCATCATCAGCGAACCATCGCCGGCCAGGGCCACGGTGGGGCCGCTGAGGCCCCGCTCCTGGGCGGCGGTGGCGGCACCGAGGGCGGCCGGCAGGTCGTACCCCATCGAGGCGCAGCCGCTGTTGCTGAACATGCGGCGTGCGCCCTGCATGCGCAGCAGCTGGAACGGCACGATGCAGGCGGTGGCGTCGCCGCACACCACGCGGGCGTCGTCCGGCAGGGCCTCATCGAGAGCGAAGAGCAGGTGGTAGGGGTTGATGCAACCCTCGGCGCGCTCGGGGTAGTCGTCCGGCCTGGGTTCGCGACTGGCCCGGAGGGTCAGGCAGCGGTCGCACCAGGCAGCGCGCTGAGGTTCGGCGGTGCTGAGACGGTCCTGCCAGGCGGGCCAGGCCGTGAGCATCGCCTCGCAGAAGCGGCGGGCATCGGCGTGGATCGCCTGAGCCAGCCGCAGGTAGGGCTTGGCCGGTTCCGCCGGATCGATGTCCACCATCACGATCCGGGCCAGGGGCGCCAGCTCGGCCCAGTTGTAACTCACCTGGCGGATGTTGAGCCGCGAGCCGATCACCAGCAGCAGGTCGCAGGCCTGCAGCGCCAGGTTGCCGGCGCGGGTGCCGATCGTGCCCGGCCGGCCCACGAACAGGGGGTGGTCGTTGGCGAACACATCGTGGCTCCAGGCCGTGAGCACCGGCACGCCAAGGGCCTCAGCCAGCTGCTGAGCAGGCTGGATGGCTCCGGCCAGGCGCACGCCCGTGCCCAGCAGCAGCAGGGGGCGCTCGGCCGTGGTGAGCTGGCCGAAGAGCTGATCCAGTTCGGCTGGCGCCGGAGCCGGGCCGGGATCGAGCAGGGGCGGCGGCGCGGTGAGGGCTGGCTCCAGCTCGGGGCGCTGCTGCCCCTGCAGGTTCACCGGCACCTCCAGCCACACCGGGCCGGGGCGGCCGCTGCAGGCCAGCTGCCACAGCGCATCCACCACCGCGATGGGGTCGTCCTGCGCACGCAGCGACACGAAGCGCTTCACGAAGGCCGGCAGGAACTCCGGCGAGCGCGCCTCCTGATCGCCCAGCTGCCGCAGGGGCAGCTGGGGGCAGGCCTCCACCAAGGTATCCGTACGCACCTGGCCGCTCACCACCAGCAGCGGGATCGAATCGGTGAAGGCCCCGAACACGCCGTTGAGCGCGTTAATGGCTCCCGGGCCCGAGGTGACGCAGAGCAGGGCCGGCCCGCCGGCGATGCGGGCGTACCCCTCCGCCGCCATGGCGCAGGCCTGCTCGTGGTGCAGATAGGTGCAGGCCAACCCTTCCGCTTCGCCGAAGGCATCGTTGAGGTGCATGGCGCCGCCACCGGTGACGCTGAAGCAACGCCGCACCCCCAGGGCCACGAGCCGCAGGGCGATCAGATCGGCCACTCTCATGGCGCCATCTCCATGGAGTGCTGCACCACGTGCGTCATGCGCTGCAGCATCGCCGCATTGAGCCCCGGATACACGCCCAGGAACAGAGCCTGTTGCATCAGGGCATCAGCACCCGGCAGCGCGTCGTCCACGCAACGGATGGAAGAGGGATCGTCGCGCCGTTGCTGGAGCAGGGCGGGCTGGCGCAGCAGATTGCCGCCGAACAGCATGCGGGTGCCGATCCGCTCCGCCTCCAGGCGCTGGGCCAGGCCGCCCCGACTGAGCGGAGCCTCGTCGCCCACACGCAGG